>NZ_JBWJZD010000017.1:0-166613 GCF_056429065.1 Bradyrhizobium sp. USDA3010 | reverse complement strand
TGGAACAACGGACGGGGCGCCGCGCTGAGGTTCGGGCTTCGATGCCCTGGGATGAAGCGGTCTCCCGTCCGTCACCGCGCCGGCCATTCTAGCCGATCCGGCGATTCGAGACTTACAAGGATGACGGCGAACCATGACTTCACCCGATCTCCCCGCCGAACTGCGCGCCGCCCTCAACGCCAGGCTCGAAGGCCGCTCGCGCAGCGACGCCGCCGGCCGCGCCGTCGTGATCTCGCAGACCTATCGCGAGGGCGGCGGCTCCGGGACGATCCGGACCGAAACCGATGCGCTGGCCTACGCGCTGGCGCGGATGCCGGCGACCTATGCCGCCGTGGTGGCGAGCCTCAATGCGCTGACGGAGATCCGGCCGGACTTCGCGCCGGCGAGCCTGCTCGATGTCGGCGCCGGCCCCGGGACCGCGACCTGGGCGGCCGCGGAGACGTTCACGTCGCTAAAGGGCTTCACCCTGCTCGATGCCAACGGCGCGTTGCGAACGCTCGCCGAGGGGCTGTTTCACGGCACCACACGCCTGCACGACATCAACTATGAACTCGGCCAGGCTCGCGCCCTGCTGGACAAGGCCGACCCGGCCGATCTCGTCGTCGCCAGCTACATGATCGGCGAGCTCGGCGAAAACGAGCGCTCGGCACTGGCCGATGCGCTGTGGTCCAAAACCGGCGATACGTTATTGGTCGTCGAACCCGGCACGCCCGCGGGCTATGCGCGGATCATCGCATTGCGCGCCCGCCTGATCGCCGCCGGCGCGCATGTCATAGCCCCCTGCCCGCATGACGGCGGCTGCCCGCTGGTCGCGCCCGACTGGTGCCATTTCTCGCAGCGCCTGCAACGCTCGCGCGCGCACAAGCAGGTCAAGGGCGCCGATGCCCCGTTCGAGGACGAGCGCTTCGCCTATGTCGCGCTGAGCCGCGCGCGGGTTGAGAGAAGGCCATCGCGCGTGCTGGCGCAGCCGGATGTCGGCAAGGTCGAGGTTGCGGCCAAGCTCTGTACGCCGGACGGCGTCGTCGTCGCCAAGGTGCCCCGCCGCGCCAAGGCCGATTACGCCCGCGCCCGGCGCTGGCGCTGGGGCGATGCGGTTTAGCTATTTGCGTCGTCCCGGCGAATGTTGAACCAATCTTGGTTCTGTTCCGACCAACGATTGCCCACCTTTTCGCGGCGGGCTGCCCTGCGCCCCCATCTTGGGCTACGGTGCCGCCGTCTCGTCCATCAGGAGCTGCCCTGTCATGTCGACCAGCTGGATCGTTATCGGCGTCATCGTCCTTCTCATGCTGTTTGCGTTCGGCGCCTACAATCGCCTCGTCGCGCTCGGCCAGCGGGTCAGCCAGGCCTTTGCCGATATCGATGTGCAGCTCAAGCAGCGCCACGACCTGATCCCGAACCTGGTCGAGACCGTGAAGGGCTATGCCGCCCACGAGCGCGGCACGCTCGACGACGTCATCAAGGCGCGCAACTCGGCGATCTCGGCGCAGGGACCGGCGCAGGTCTCGGCGGCGGAAAACCAGCTTTCCGGCGCGCTCGGCCGGCTGATCGCGCTGTCCGAGGCCTATCCGGACCTCAAGGCCAACGCCAATTTCCAGCAGCTCGCCTCCGAGCTTTCCGATCTCGAGAACAAGATCGCCGCCAGCCGCCGCTTCTTCAACAACGCGGTCCAGGAATACAACACCGGCATCCAGCAGATGCCGGCCGCACTGTTCGCCGGCATGTTCGGCTTCACCCGCAAGGATTTCTTCGACCTCGGCGCCGGCCGCACGGAGGTCGAGGCGGCACCGAGCGTGAAGTTCTGAGGCGCAACGCGCGCCGGCGAGAGGCTGCTCCGTCATGGCCGCCTATGGTCTCTACACGCACATCGCATCGAACAAGTTTCGTTCGATGCTGTTGCTCGCCGGCCTGTTCCTGCTGATCTACGTGCTGGTCTATGCCGGCGCGCTGGTCGCGGAGGTCATGACCGATAGCGGCCGCACGGCCGATTATTATCTGGCTCATGCCTCGCGCGATCTGGTCTCGGCCTTCCCATGGGTGACGATCGCGGCGGTGGCCTGGATCGTGATCGCCTATTTCTTCCACCAGAAGATGATCGACGCCGTTACCGGCGGCGAAAGCGTGACGCGCCAGCAGCAGCCGCGGCTCTACAATCTGCTGGAAAACCTCTGCATCTCGCGCGGCATCCCGATGCCGAAGCTGAAGGTGATGGACAGCCCGGCGCTGAACGCGTTCGCGACCGGGCTGAACCCGCGGCAATACGCCGTCACGGTCACCACGGGCTTGTTGAGGGCACTGAACGACCAAGAGATCGAGGCCGTGCTCGGCCACGAGCTCACCCACATCAAGAACGGCGACGTGCAGCTGATGGTGGTCGCCGTGATCATCGCCGGCGTGGTCGGCTTCTTCGGCGAGCTGTTCTTCCGCCTGTTCACAAATCTGTCGTGGAGCGGCGGCAGCCGCAGCGGAGGCGGCTGGTCGTCGTCGTCATCCTCCTCATCGTCATCATCCTCGTCGGACCGCGACAGCAAGGGCTCGGGCGGCGGCGCGATCGTCGTCATCATCATCGCGGTCGCGCTGATCGTGCTGGCCTGGCTGCTGTCGCAGGTGGTCAAGCTCGCGCTGTCGCGATCGCGCGAATTCCTCGCCGATGCCGGCTCGGTCGAATTGACCAAGAATCCCGATGCGATGATCTCGGCGCTGCGCAAGATCGAGAACCGCGGCGAGTTGCCGGGCGCCACCTCGGCGGTGATGGAACTCTGCGTCGACAATCCGCGCGAGGGTTTTGCCGACCTGTTTGCCACCCATCCGTCGGTGAAGTCCCGGGTCGATGCCCTGGTGAAATACGCCGGCGGCCACGATCCCGGACCGTTGGCGCTGCCGGATGAGACATCGGACGCGACGGGAACGCAGGACCAGCCGTCCGCGGCGGGCGACCAGCCTCCGCCTGTCACCCACGGCCCGTGGGGCGACACGCCGCCTGCACAACCGAACAATCCGCCGCCGCTCCCGGGCACCAGCCCCGCACAGGGACCATTGGGACCGCTGGGTCCTCTGCAAGGCCCGCTTCAAGGCCCGCTTCAAGGCCCCTGGGGCCGGCACCGCTGATCGTGCCCTAGACCACTCAGTCCATTAAGGAAATCCCCACCAAGCCGGTCATGGGCACCTTAAGGAATTGAATTCTCCCTCGTTTCTGCCATGTTCGCGCCCAAAGCAGTGTGGGGACTTGCCGATCGCCATCGCGGTCGGGAGCGCGCTTTAAGGGACTTCCATGGCAAAGCCGGTTGTGATCGTGGTGGGCGCTGACAAGGGCGGGGTCGGCAAGACCACCGTCTCGCGGACGCTCCTGGACTATTTCAGTGCCAACAATGTGCAGACCCGGGCGTTCGACACCGAGTCACCGCGCGGCACGCTGAAGCGCTTCCATCCCGACATCACCGAGATCGTCGACATGACGACGACCGCGGACCAGATGAAGATCTTCGATACGCTGAACGCCGGTTCCTCGGTCACCGTGATCGACGTCCGCGCCGGCCTGCTGTCGCCCGCGCTGGCCTCGCTGCGCGACATCGGCTTCCTCGATGCGGCGCGCTCCGGCCAGATCACCTTCGCCGTGTTCCACATCCTCGGCCCGTCGATCGCCTCGCTGGACGAGATCGCCGAGACCGCCAACTTCATGAACGGCGCGAAGTACTTCCTGGTGAAGAACTTCATCAACGACACCCAGTTCTTCCAATGGGATCAGGCGACCTACAATTCCTACTTCCACCGCATCAAGGATGCCGTGGACCTCACCATCCCGAAGCTCAACGAAATGGCCTACGAGCAGGTCGAGGTCTCCTCGGTTCCTTTCCTGAAATTCGTCGCTAACAAGGGCATCAACGACGACGCCGCCAACTACTCCTTCGTGCTGCGCGGCTATGTCCGGCACTGGCTCGCCAATGTCTGGAGCGAGTTCGACCGGATCAAGCTGACCGACCTGGTCGGCGCCAAGTCGGCCAAGGGCGAAAAATAGTCGCGCGCAAAGGCAGCGAAAAGTCCCGCCGGGCAGCGAAAGGTCGCGCCCGGGGGCAGCGAAAAAAATCGCGCCGGGGGGCGGCGATGGGGCTGGATTGGGCGAAAATTTGGCCTGATATAGCGGGCGATGTCGTCCACGCCCGTTTACATCATCTGCTCGCCCCGCCCGCAGGTCGGCAAGACGCTGATCGCGCGGCTGCTCGGCGAATTCCTGCTGCTCAAGAACGGCGACGTCGTCTGCTACGACATCAATCTGAAGGAGCCGTCGCTGCTCGACTATCTGCCGCGGATCACCGAAACCGCCGACGTGATCGACACCTACGGCAAGATGCAGCTGATGGACCGCGTCATCGTCAATGACGGCATCGCCAAGGTGATCGACCTCGGCTACCACGCCTTCGACGAATTCTTCAAAATGGTCGACCAGATCGGGCTGATGAAGGAGGCGCTGCGCCGCCGCGTCTCGCCTGTGATCCTGTATGTGGCGGATACCGACCGCGCCTCGGTGCACGGCTACCAGACGCTGCAGGGCATGATCCCGCCGAACGCGCTCGTCGTCATCGACAACGAGTTCGTGGTGCGCGGCGAGCTCCCGCCCATCATGACCGCCAGCCGGGTGCTGCGCTTCCGCGCCCTGCCGGTATTCCTCAAGACCTATATCGACCGGCTGACCTTCTCCTTCACCGGCTATCTGCGCCAGGAGAGGGACTCATCGACCGAGCTGCATCAGTGGATCCGGAAGAACTACACCACGTTCCGCGATCTCGAGCTGAGCATGCTGCTGCTGCGGGGATGACTGTCGTCCCGGCCAAGCCAACGGGTCGCGCGAACGCGCGCCCGATGACGGGCTTCGCGCGAGCCGGGACCCCTAACGCGATGACGCGCGGCTGTGGCCCCGGCGCAGCGTCATAACGATACCCTGTGGTTGTGGGTCCCTGCTTTCGCAGGGACGACGAGTTGGAGAGAGTGGCCTAATGCCCCTCGAACGCCATCAGCGTGCGCACCGGAACGTCCATCGCGCGCAGCTTGGCGGCGCCGCCGAGGTCGGGCAGGTCGATGATGAAGCAGGCGGCGACCACATTGGCGCCGATCTGCCGCAGCAGCTTCACCGCGCCCTCCGCGGTGCCGCCGGTCGCAATCAGATCGTCGACCAGGATCACGCGCTCGCCGGGCTGCACGGCGTCGGCATGCATCTCCATCTCGTCGATGCCGTATTCCAGCGAGTAGGCGATCCGCACCGTGGTGTGCGGCAGCTTGCCCTTCTTGCGGATCGGCACGAAGCCGGCGGAGAGCTGATGCGCCACCGCGCCGCCAAGGATGAAGCCGCGCGCCTCGATGCCCGCGACCTTGTCGACCTTCGCCCCCGCCCAGGGATGCACCAGCTCATCGACCGCGCGGCGGAAGGCGCGGGCATCGGCGAGCAGCGTCGTGATGTCGCGGAACAGGATGCCCTTCTTCGGGTAGTCCGTGATGGTGCGAACGGTCGCCTTGATGTCGTGGTCGAAGGTCATTGGTCTCTCGCCTTTTTCCGCATCGTCATTGCGAGGAGCGCAAGCGACGAAGCAATCCACCTCTCCGCGGAGGGGGTGTGGATTGCTTCGCTGCGCTCGCAATGACGGTCCAAATCAATTTGCCCCCGGGTTAAGCCGGAATGCATTCTCGACAATGCGCAGGCCCACCTCGTTGCCGAGCGACATCAGCGATTCCGGATGGAATTGCACGCCGCCGACCGGCAGGGTCTTGTGCTCGATCACCATCGCGACGCCGTCTTCGGTGGTCGCGGTCACCGCCAGCACCTCGGGCACGCTGTCGCGCTCGACATAGAGCGAGTGATAGCGGCCGATCACGATCTCATTCGGCAGGTTGTGCATCAGCCTGCCGCCGCGCACCTGGACGCGCGACGGCCGGCCATGCGCGGGCTGGCCGAGCTGGCCGAGCTGGCCGCCGAAATATTCGCCGATCGCCTGCACGCCGAGGCAGACGCCGAAAATCGGCAGCTTCTTCTCGAGCGCGGTGTCGATGGTTTTCGCGATGCCGAAATCCTCCGGGCGACCCGGCCCGGGCGACAGCACCAGCAAGTCCCATCCGCGCTGCTTCAGCATGTCCTGGGCATGGATGTGCCGGACCACGGTGACGTTGGCGCCGACCTGGCGGAAGTAATCGGCCAGCATGTGTACAAAACTGTCGTCGTGATCGATCAAGAGCACGTTCTTGCCCGAGCCGGTGGCGTCAGGCGCGAAATCCGACAGCGGCTTCGGCGGATCGCCGCGCAGCGCCTGGAACAACGCCGCGGCCTTGACCTGGCATTCGCGGTCCTCGGCGGCCGGATCCGAGTCGAATAGACAGGTGGCGCCGACGCGCACCTCGGCGAGACCGTCCTTCATGCGGATGGTGCGGATGGTGAGGCCGGTGTTGATGCTGCCGTCGAAATTGACGCAGCCGATCGCGCCGGCGTACCAGCGCCGCGGCGACCGCTCATGATCCTCGACGAACTGCATCGCCCACAATTTCGGCGCGCCGGTCACCGTCACGGCCCAGGCATGGGTGAGGAAGGCGTCGAGCGAATCGAAGCCCGGCCGCAGCATGCCCTCGACGTGATCGACGGTATGAAACAGCTTTGAGTAGGTCTCGATCTGCCGCCGCGCCAGCACCTTGATGGTGCCGGGAACGCAGACGCGCGCCTTGTCGTTGCGGTCGACGTCGGTGCACATGTTGAGCTCGAACTCGTCCTTCTCCGAGTTCAACAGCTTGCGGATCTGCTCGGCATCGCCGATCGAGTCCGAGCCGCGCGCGATGGTGCCCGAGATCGGGCAGGTCTCGACCCGGCGGCCGTCGGAGCGCACGAACATCTCGGGCGACGCGGAGACCAGGAATTCGCCGTCGCCGAGATTCATCAGCGCGCCATAGGGCGACGGATTGATGCGGCAGAGCCGCTGGAACACCTCCGCCGGCGAACGCTCGCAGGGCTCGGCAAACAGCTGCCCTGGTACTGCCTCGAACAGATCACCGCGGGCGAACGCCGCGCGCGCCACTTCAACGGTCGCCTGGTATTCGCCCGGGGCGTGATCGGCAAAGCCCTGCCGCCCGGTCTTGGCGTAAACGCTCGGCGCGGTCTCGTGCGACTGGCCGGCGGTCGATTTGCCCTTCCAGGAGAACTCGTAATTCAGCGCCACGCCGCGGCCGGTGGCGCGGTCATAGGCCAACAGGCGGTCCGGCACGTAAAGCACGATGTCGCGCTGGTCGGCCTCGCGGGCACGCTTCTGCACGAGATCCTCGATCTGGAACACGAGATCATAGGCGAAGGCGCCGAACAGGCCGAGCAGCGGATCGGCATTGGAGGTGAACGCCGCCACCATGTCGCGTACCAGCGACATCACGCTGGCGCGGCGGGTGCGCTGGTCTTCCTCGACCGGCGCGGCGCCGCGGATGATATGACCGGCGAGCCGCGTTGCACTGCGCTCCGTGATCACGACGCAGGGCTCGCGCAGCACGTCGCCGAGGAAGGCGATCAGCACCTCGCCGCGCGGGTTCAGTGCCTGCAACGAGAAATCGGTGCCCGAGGTCTCCAGCACCAGCGGCGGATCGGCAAAGCCGAGGTCAAAGCTCTCATAGCGGCCCGGCACTGTCGTGCCCGAGGACAGCACCACGCCGCGGCGGCGGTCCAAGAGCGCGATCAGGTCGTCGAGGCGATTGGCGCCACCGGTGAACTGCTCGACCACGCGCGCGACCGCGAGGCCGCCATTGGTGAGGTATTCGCTTCGAGCCGGCAGGGAGAAGACTGTCCTGTTCATGTGATCCTCTTACGAAACTTGGGAAGAGAGCGCCACACAGGACAAACGAAGGGACCGTCGCACTGCGATGGCGACCTTCGACGTTTTTGAGAAATGAAAACGCACCGGCCACCTATGAGAAGGTGGGCCACCAACGACGGGATGGACTGGCAACGGTGCTCATGGCCGCTACTCACCACCCGGCGCGGGCCGTGTCAAGGGATGGCCCGACACCCCTCCCCCAATCCTGGACGCCCGCGTGGACGGCATTTTCGGGGTTTGAAGGGACCGGAAACCGCGTAGGATTTGACGAAATGGCGGCCGGTCGGCCGCCCAAAAAACAGACAGATGATGGAGGCGCAGATGGCGATTTTGGGTCTCGGATATGCCGGCTTCGGCTCCGACGCGCTCGACGACTGGCGGCAGTTCGGCACCGGCCTGGTCGGGCTGCAAGCGATCGAGCGCGGCAACGCGCTGCTCGCCTTCCGGATGGACGACCGCAAGCAGCGCATCGTGATCGACCGCGCGCAGGGCGACGGGACAAGGTTCTTCGGCTGGGAGGTGGCGGATGCCGCGGCGCTGGACGCGCTGGCGGCGCGGCTGGAGCGCGCCGGCGTCGCCGTGACCGCCGAGCCGCCGGCGCTCGCAGATAGCAGGCGGGTCCGCGGCCTGATCTCGTTCCAGGACCCGGCCGGCAACCGTCTGGAGGCGTTTCATGGCCCCGAGATCGACGACACGCCGTTCCGGCCGGGACGATCCATTTCCGGCTTTCGCACCGGCGCGCTCGGGCTCGGCCACGCGGTGCTGACCGTCGAGAACATCGCACCCGTCATGAGCTTCTATGTCGACGTGCTCGGCTTCGGCCTCAGCGACTACATCGAAAAACCGTTCCGCGCCTATTTCTTCCACGTCAATGCGCGCCATCACTCGCTCGCGCTGATCGAGACCGGCAGCAACGGCATGCACCATCTGATGGTCGAGCTGTTCTCGCTCGACGATGTCGGCCAAGCCTACGACATCGCGATGAAGGAAGACCGGGTCAACGTCACGCTCGGCCGCCACACCAACGATCTGATGACATCGTTCTACGCCAAGTCGCCGTCAGCCTTCATGGTCGAGTGCGGCTGGGGCGGCCGCGAGATCGATCCCGCGAACTGGACGCCGTTCGAGATGCATGACGGCCCGAGCCTGTGGGGCCACGAGCGCGTCTGGCTATCGCCGGAGGACCGCGCCGTCGCGCGCGAGATGCGGATGCGCGCTGCCTCGGAAGGCAAGCGCGCCCCGGTGCAGGTGCTGGAAGGCAATTTCAAGCTGATGTCGGGGACCTGCCCGTGGTGGGATGGGGTGAAGGCGGAGAACTAGTTCTCCATCGTCCCTGCGAAAGCAGGGACCCATAACCACAGGGCGTGGTTATTGGCGAGATGACTACCAGCGTGCCCATTGCCGCGGCCGCAGCGTATAGGTCCCGGCCCTCGCCGGGACGACGGATGGTGATCGCGAACGCCGCTTACCCCAGATGCTTCCTGAAGAAGTCCGTCGCCCGGTCCCAGGCCAGTTCCGCACACTGGCGGTCGTGCACCGACAGGCGCTGCTCGTTGCCGAAACCGTGCTCGGCGTCATAGCGGTACAGCTCCAGCGATTTGCCGGCGGCCCTCATCGCCTTCTCAAAACCATCGACCAGTGCCGGCGTGCACCAGTCGTCCTTGGTGGCGAAATGGCCCTGGAGTGGAATTCTCACGTCGGCCGGCTTGGCCGCCTGCTCCGGCGGAATGCCGTAGAACACCACGCCGGCGGTCAGCTCCGGGATCTTGGTAGCGCCGATGATGGTCACCGCGCCGCCGAGGCAGAAGCCGGTCAGGCCGACCTTGGCGCCGTTCTTGCCAAGATATTGCGCGGCGCCGCGCACCGTCTGCGTGGTGGCGTCCATGAAGTCGAGCGAGTTCATCTCTTTGCCGGCCGCGTCGGTGTCGTGATACGGCACCACCTTGCCCTTGTAGAGATCGGGCGCCAGCGCATCGAAACCGGCCCGCGCGAAGCGGTCGCACATTCCCTTGATCTGGTCCTGCAGCCCCCACCATTCCTGGATCACGACGACCCCGGGCGCGTTGCCGCGCGCGGCGTTGGCGAGATAGCCCGACGCTTCCTTGCCGTCCGGACGCTTGAAGTTGATGCTGGTACCCATGGAGTTCCTCCGCAATGTTTGCCGGCCGATTGGCCGGCATTTTGTCCGCACTACAGCCAGGAAGCAATCAATTAGCCGTCATTGCGGGCCAACGGCTCGCAA
Organism: Bradyrhizobium sp. USDA3010; assembly: GCF_056429065.1. NCBI lineage: Bacteria > Pseudomonadati > Pseudomonadota > Alphaproteobacteria > Hyphomicrobiales > Nitrobacteraceae > Bradyrhizobium > Bradyrhizobium sp. USDA3010. The sequence continues at coordinate 156,545 of NZ_JBWJZD010000017.1, read as the reverse complement.
TGACGGGAGCAAACAAAAAAGCCCCCGAAGGGGCTTTTTCAAACGCGCGATACCATACCTGAGGTCAGTGAGCGTCGGCCCAGACCTTGCGCTTGGTGAAGTACATCAAGATCGCGAACACGACCAGGAAGAAGAACACCTGCATGCCGATCCGCTTGCGCTCTTCCATGTGCGGCTCGGCGGCCCACATCAGGAAGGTGGTGACGTCATGCGCATACTGCGCAACCGTCGCCGGCGAACCATCGTCGAAGGTCACCTGACCGTCGGACAGCGGCTTCGGCATCTTGATGGCGTGGCCGGGGAAGTACTTGTTGTAGTACGAGCCTTCCGGAATCGTGACACCGGCCGGCGCCTTGTCCTCAAAACCCTGCAGGATGGCGTCGACGTAGTCGGGTCCCTGCTCCTGATAGGTGGTGAAGAAGTCGATCACGAATTGCGGGAAGCCGCGCTTGTAGGACCGCGCCTTGGTGATCAGCGAGAGGTCCGGCGGCGCCGCGCCGCCATTGGCCGCGCGCGCGGCCTGCTCATTCGGGAACGGCGACGGGAAGTAATCCGCCGGGCGGCCCGGACGCTCGAACATCTCGCCCTGGTCGTTTGGGCCATCCTTGATCTTGTACTCGGACGCGAACGCAGCCGCCTGCGCCTCGGAATAGCCGGGGCCGCCGGCATCGGCGAGGTTGCGGAACGCGACGTAGGACAGGCCGTGGCAAGCCGAGCAGACTTCCTTGTAGACCTTCAGGCCACGCTGCAGCGAGCCGCGGTCATAGGTGCCGAACCAACCCGAAAAGGACCATTTCTGGGCCGGCGGCGCATTGCCACCCTCCTCCGCCTTGGCGTTCTGGGTGCCGCCGACGAGCAGGCTGCCAGCCACCACCATCGCGAGCATCACCGAGGCTGCGGTCGCGGCCCTGCCCTTGCTCTTCGCCAGCACGTCGTCGGCGATCGAGTTCGGCACCGGGCGCGGCGTCTCGATGCGGGCGAGCAGCGGCAGCACGATCAGGAAGTAGGCGAAGTAGCACACCGTCAGGATGCGCCCGGCGATTACATAGATGCCTTCCGGCGGCTGCGAGCCGAGATAGCCGAGCAGGATGCAGACCACCACGAAGATCCAGAAGAACTGCTTGGCCAGCGGACGATACTTCGACGACCGGGTCCGTGCGCTGTCGAGCCAGGGCAGGAAGCACAGGATGATGATCGCCGAGAACATCGCCACGACGCCGGCGAGCTTGTTCGGGATCGAGCGCAGGATCGCGTAGAACGGCAGATAGTACCATTCAGGCACGATGTGCGCCGGGGTCACGCCGGGATTCGCCGGGATGTAGTTGTCGGCGTCGCCGAGGTAGTTCGGCATGTAGAAGATGAACCAGGCGAAGAAGATCAGGAAGCACGACACGCCGAACGCGTCCTTGATCGTCGCATAGGGCGTGAACGGCACGGTGTCCTTCTCGGTCTTCGCTTCGACGCCGGCCGGGTTGTTCTGACCCGCGACATGCAGCGCCCAGACGTGCAGCACGACCACGCCGGCGATCACGAACGGCAGCAGATAGTGCAGCGAGAAGAAGCGGTTCAGCGTCGGGTTGCCGACCGAATAGCCGCCCCACAGCAGGGTCACGATGCTCTCGCCGAAATACGGCACGGCCGAGAACAAATTGGTGATGACGGTGGCGCCCCAGAAGCTCATCTGACCCCACGGCAGCACATAGCCCATGAAGCCGGTCGCCATCATCAGGAGGTAGATGATGACGCCGAGGATCCACAGCACCTCGCGCGGCTCCTTGAACGACCCGTAATACATGCCGCGGAACATGTGGATGTAGACCGCGAAGAAGAACATCGACGCGCCGCAGGCATGCATGTTGCGCAGCAGCCAGCCGTAGTTGACGTCGCGGACGATCAGTTCGACCGACTTGAAGGCGAGATCGGCGTGCGGCGTGTAGTGCATCGCCAGGATCACGCCGGTCAGGATCTGCAGCGCCAGCATCATCGAAAGGATGGCGCCGAAAGTCCACCAGTAGTTCAGGTTGCGCGGCGTCGGATAGGCCACGAACGAGGAGTGGACGAGGCCGAAGATCGGAAGGCGCCGTTCGATCCACTTCAAGGCGGGGTTGCTCGGTTGAAAATCAGATGGTCCGCTCATTGATGCGATCCTGAAGAAGAAAAACGACGCGATGGGTCCAAGGGGAAGCCGAAGTCCCGGAGGGTCCGGGACTTAGCCGATCTGGATTTTGGTGTCGGAAAGGAAGGCGTAGGGCGGCACCGCCAGGTTGGCGGGCGCCGGCCCCTGGCGAATACGACCGGAGGAGTCGTACTGCGAGCCGTGGCAGGGGCAGAAGAAGCCGTCGTAATTGCCCTCATGGGCGATCGGGATACAGCCGAGATGCGTGCAGATGCCGATCACGACCAGCCACTGGTCATGGCCTGCCTTGACGCGGGCCGAGTCGGGCTGCGGATCGGGCAGGCTCGAGAGCGCCACGCTCTGGGCTTCCTGGATCTGCTTCTTGGTGCGATGGCTGATGTAGATCGGCTTGCCGCGCCAGAAGACCTTGATGTCCTGGCCCTCGGCGATCGGCGTCAGATCGACCTGGATCGGCGCGCCGGCCGCGATCGTCGCGGCATCCGGGTTCATCTGGGCAACCAGCGGCCAAACGGTCGCGGCTGCGCCGACGACGGCGGCAGCTCCGGTTGCAACAAAGAGAAAATCACGGCGTGTCGGATGGTCCGCCGAAGACGCTGTCGTCACGATTCCTAGCCCTTTCTTTTCTGCAGCCGGTGGAACCGCCCCGGAGACGCAGAACGCGCCCCAAGAAAGGCTGCCGGCGCCCGCGGCCCCCGCGGCGGCAGAAAACTGCTATTCCCCACCCCAAATGGCGGAACAGCAGTCCAGAATCGTTCTATTGGCACCCTTGCCGGACGAGCGCAAGCCCGCTATCGGCTCGCACACGTGCAATGCACGAAATCCGCGCCGAGCGATGTTTTATTGAGACAATTTCATCCGGATTTCACAGGCCGCCCGCACCATGCAGATCGCGCTGTTCCAGCCCGACATCCCCCAGAATACAGGGACGATTCTGCGCCTCTGCGCCTGCCTGGACGTGGCAGCCCATATCATCGAACCGGCAGGGTTCGACACCTCGGACCGGAATTTCCGCAGGGCGGGTATGGACTATCTCGACCATGTGCGGTTGAAGCGTCACGACTCATGGTCGAAATTCGAGGAATGGCGGTCCGAGGCCGGATGCCGGCTGGTCCTGTTCACGACCAAGGCGGCGAAATCCTACCTTGATTTCGCGTATATGGCCTCCGATGTCCTGCTCTTCGGGCGCGAAACGGCAGGGGTGACCGAGGCGGTCGTGGCCGCCGCGGATGCGCGGCTGCTGATTCCGATCAAGCCGTCCCTGCGCTCGCTCAATGTGGCGGTCACCGCGGCCATGGCAGTCGGAGAAGCGCTGCGGCAGACGAATTCAGGACTTGCCGGTTCAGGAACTGCCGGTTCGGTAACTTAAGGGATTTTTGGTGAGCTACGCAGTCAAGGAGATCTTTCTCACCCTGCAGGGCGAAGGCGCCCATGCGGGCCGAGCCTCCGTGTTCTGCCGCTTCGCCGGCTGCAATCTCTGGAGCGGCCGCGAGCAGGACCGCGCCGCCGCAGTCTGCCGGTTCTGCGACACCGATTTCGTCGGCACGGACGGCACCCTCGGCGGCCGCTATGCGGACGCGGCCGAGCTTGCCGGCACCATTGCCGCGCAATGGACCGGGGGCGAAGCCGACCGCTACGTGGTGCTGACCGGTGGCGAACCGCTGCTGCAGGTCGACACGGCGCTGATCGCGGCCCTGCACGGCCACGGCTTTGCGATCGCGATCGAGACCAACGGCACCATCGCGCCGCCCGACGGGCTCGATTGGATCTGCGTCAGCCCCAAGGCCGCATCCGAGCTCGTGGTGCGCAAGGGGCACGAACTCAAGCTGGTCTATCCGCAGCCGGAAAACGCGCCGGAAGACTTCGCCGGACTCGCCTTCGAGCGCTTCTCGCTGCAGCCGATGGACGGCCCCGACGTGATCGAGAATACCGAGCGGGCGATCGCATACTGCCTGAAGCACCCGCAATGGCGCCTCAGCGTGCAGACGCACAAGACGCTCGGCATTAGATGACTGGAGCGTTTTCGAGCGAAGTGGAAGCCGGTTCGCGTCAAGAAAACGCGACCAAACAAAAGATAAGACCATGATCCGATTCAATCGGATCATGCTCTGAGACAGAACTGGATTGTTGAACGAGATGTGGGAATTGACGAAAGCGTTTCGGTTCGAGGCTGCGCATGCGCTATCCGGAACGACCTTTGGCACCGCCAGCGAGGAGATCCACGGTCACTCGTTTCGAGCCGAGGTTACCGTCCGCGGCACACCCGATCCGAAAACCGGGATGGTGGTCGATCTCGGCCTGCTCGAACGCGCCATGGCCGAGGTGCAGAAGACGCTCGACCACAAGTTCCTCAACAAGATCGAGGCGATCGGCGTGCCGACGTTGGAGAATCTCTCACGCTTCATCTGGGAGCGACTGCAACACGCGGGCAAGCTGACCCGCGTCAGCGTCCATCGCGACAGCTGCAACGAGAGCTGCACCTATTTCGGCCCGCAAGGTTAGCCATGCTGCCAACAGACCCCGCCATCATCGAGGACCGCAAGGCGCGTGCACGCGGCTGGTTCGAGGCGCTGCGCAACGACATCTGCGCGGCCTTCGAGAAGCTCGAGGACGATGCCCCCGCAGCGCTCTATCCCGGCAATGCCGGCCGGTTCGTGCGCACCCCCTGGGATCGCACCGACCATACCGGCAAGCCCGGCGGCGGCGGCGTGATGTCGATCATGAAGGGCCGGCTGTTCGAGAAGGTCGGCGTGCACTGCTCGACCGTGCATGGCGAGTTCGCTCCCGAATTCCGCGCCCAGATTCCCGGCGCCGCCGATGATCCGAGGTTCTGGGCCTCCGGCATTTCGCTGATCGCGCATTTGCGCAATCCGAACGTACCCGCCGTGCACATGAACACCCGCTTCGTCGTCACCACCAAGGCCTGGTTCGGCGGCGGCGCCGATTTGACGCCGGTGCTGAACCGGCGGCGCACCCAGGACGACCCCGATACGGTCGCCTTCCATGCCGCGATGAAAGAGGCCTGCAGCGGTCCGAACGGCGTCGCCGACTACGACAAGTACAGGAAATGGTGCGACGACTATTTCTATCTGCCACACCGCAAGGAAGCCCGCGGCATCGGCGGCATCTTCTATGACTGGCACGACAGCGGCGACTGGGAGGCCGATCTCGCCTTCACCCAGGACGTCGGGCGCAGCTTCCTGAAGATCTATCCTGACCTGGTGCGACGCAATTTCAAGGCCGCCTGGAGCGCGGAGGATCGCGATGAGCAGCTGATCCGCCGCGGGCGCTATGTCGAGTTCAACCTGCTCTATGATCGCGGCACCATCTTCGGCCTGAAGACCGGCGGCAATGTCGATTCGATCCTGTCGTCGCTGCCGCCGGAGGTGAAATGGCCGTAATGAACCTGCCGCGCGCGATGCTGATCGACATGGATGACACCATCCTGTCGGCCTATGGACGCCCCGAGATCGCCTGGAACACGATCGCCACCGAATTCGCCGCGGAGCTGGCGCCCCTGCCCCCGGATCAGGTCGCAACCGCGCTGCTGGCTTCTGCACGGCAATTCTGGTCGACCGCCGAGCCGATCTGGCGGATCAAGCTCGGCGAGGCGCGGCGGCTCACCGTGAAGGGCGGCTTCGCTCAGCTTGCGGCGGCCGGCCACCGTGCGCTGCCGGACGATCTCGCGCACCGCATCGCCGATCGCTTCACCGCCTATCGCGAGGAGGAGATGTTCGTCTTCCCTGGCGCGCATCAAGCGATCGATGCGTTCAAGGCGCTCGGCATCAAGCTCGCACTGGTCACCAACGGCGCCGCCGACATGCAGCGCGCCAAGGTCGAGCGCTTCGCGCTCGGCCATCGCTTCGATCACATCCAGATCGAGGGCGAGCACGGTTTCGGCAAGCCCGAGGAGCGCGCCTATCTGCACGCGATGCAGGCACTCGGTGTCTCCGCATCTGATACCTGGATGATCGGCGACAATCTGGAGTGGGAAGTCGTGGCGCCGCAGCGGCTTGGCATCTACGCGATCTGGATGGACGTGCACGGTGTCGGGCTGCCGCCGGGATCGACGATCAAGCCCGACCGCATCATCCGCTCGCTGACCGAACTGGTTCCGGCCGCGCGCAAATAACGGAGCTTCTGTTTTCACAGCAAAATCCACCGCGCAGAACGTCGGCCGTGATCGGACTGTCATCACCGGCCGCTAGCTTGCCGTCCGCGTCATCCAGCGCGGAGGGAAAATCATGGAACTGAAACCAGGCGATGTCGTCATGCTGAAATCCGGCGGCCATCCGATCACGGTGGTCGAGGTCGACGAGGACAAGGTCCAGTGCCTGTGGATGGGAACGGACGGCGATCTGTTTCGCGAAACCCTGCCGCTCGTCGCACTCGAATCGGCCGAGATCGATCCGGAAGACGACGACGAAGAGGATGACGGGGACGACGAGGAAGAAGAGGACGACGAGGACGGCGACCGCAAGAAGAAGCGCAAGGCTGCGTAAGATTTCCCTGGCGATGCTGCCCGGCAAGCCGCCGGCGGCATCCCCCTCGCCTCCCGTCAGAGCGCGCGCAGCGCGCTCGAGATCATCACCGCCCCGCCGGTGATCACCGCGGCGTCGAGGATCGCGGTGTGGACATGCACCGGCATCCGCGCGACAAAGGCCTTGGCCAGGAACGCGCCAGGAATGGCGACCAGACCGATCAGCAAGGCAAGCGCCAGCACCTGCGCGGTGATGACGCCGGTCAGCCCGAACACCGAAATCTTGACCGCGGCGCTGGTGAGTGAAATCACCGCGTCGGTCGCGACCACGGCCGCGCCTTCGAGCCCCGCCGCCATCAACAGCGACAGCAGGATGACGCCGGAGCCCGCGGTGCCGCCGACCACGACGCCATAGCCGACGGCGCCTGCCGCAAGTCCCCGCTCGCCGATCCTGACGCTATGCTTGCGCAACAGCCGACGCAGCGGCACGCTCAGGATCAGCATGCTCCCGATCACCAGCGAAGCGCCGGCGCTGCTGAGCCGTGTGTAACCGTAAGCGCCGAGCGCTGTGGAGAGCAGCGCGGCCGCGATCACGATGATCGCCTTGCGGCGATCGGCAAATCTGACAAAGGCGACGAAACGGCTCGAATTGGTGAAGATCGACGAGATCGCGATGATCGGCACGACCGGCTCGGCGCCGACCATCGGCACCAGTACCAGCGGCATCAACGCGCCGGTGCCGTACCCGGCGAGGCCTCCGATCACGGAAGCAAACAGGGCAACGGCTGCGACGAGCAGAATTTGCAGGAGCGAGATGTCTGCGAAGCCGGAGAGGAAATTCAAAGCCGATGGTCGCGGGTGAAGCGGGAAACGGTCTGGTCGGCGATGCCAGACAACACCTGCGGATCCAGCGGGAAATCCGCGGCTAGCCAGGCATCCTCGGCCAAGGTCAGGACATGCCCCAATGCCGGTCCCTCGGCAATCCCGCGCGCGATGAAATCCGACGCCCTCAAGGGAAAGTGAGGCGCGCGCCAGCGTTGCGGCAGCGTGGCGAGCGCGCGCCACTGATCGACGTCGCGGTCCGCGCCGGTTCGCGCCCAGGCGAGCAGCAGCCGGTCGCGATACGGCTCCTCGTCGAGCCGGTAGAGCCTGCGCTTGGCACGCGCCTCGTCCATGCCGGGCAGGCGCCACCAGCGATGGCCCATCGAATCGAGCGCCTTGGCCTCGGCGTTGGAGAGCCGCAGCCGGCTTGCGATGCGCCGCGCGTCCTCGGTCACGGCGACCGTCAGGGCGGCGAGCCTGCGCGTCGCGCTCGGCGCGAGCCCCATCAACCCTTCGATCTCAATCATCGCCGCGAACGGCCCGGTATAGGCGACGCCGCCGAACAGCGGCAGCAGCAATCCGCCATCGCCCATCGCGACCACCGCGCCGGCGGCGCCGTTCGCGACCACGAGCTTGAGCATCTCCATGCGGATGCGCTCGGCCGAGAGGCCGGCAATCCCGGCGCGCCCGCTGATACAGGCGAGATAGCCGGCGCGATCGACCTCGCCTGCGCCATAGGCGGCGTGGAAGCGGAAAAAGCGCAGGATGCGCAAGTAATCCTCGGCAATCCGCTGCGCGGGATCACCGATGAAGCGCACTCGCCTTGCTTCGATGTCGGCGAGGCCGCCGACGTGATCGTGCACGACGCCGGAGGCGTCGACCGACAGGCCGTTGATGGTGAAGTCGCGCCGCTCGGCGTCGCGCACCCAGTCGCGCCCGAACGCCACCTTGGCCTTGCGGCCATAGGTCTCGGTGTCCTCGCGCAGCGTCGTCACCTCGAAGGGATGGCCGTCCACGACCAGGGTCACCGTGCCGTGCTCGATCCCGGTCGGCACGCTCTTGATGGCTGCCCGCTTGGCGCGGCGGATCACCTCCTCCGGCACTGCCGTGGTGGCGATGTCGATGTCGGCGAGCGGAATCCGCATCAGCGCGTTGCGCACGGCGCCGCCGATCACCCGCGCTTCCTCGCCGTCGGCATTGAGCAGGCCGAGCACGCGCGCCGCAGGCCCCGAAGCGAGCCATGGCGCGTCGGACAACAGGCGCACCTCGCTCATCTCTCAGCTCCCGGCACCAGCCTGCCGTTCTCGATATGGGCGGGAACGTAGGTCGAGTTCGGCGGCGCGCCGGTCAATTCGGCGAGCAGCACGAAGCTCACGATGACCAGCACCAGCGCCGCCAGCGTCAGCTTCGCGATCATGTCGAGCGGCCAGGATGCCGGCAGCGTCACGCCGGACCGCGTCGCGATGAGGAAGATGGCATAGACCGCGAAAGGGATCAGGAAGATTCCGACCTCGGTCAACACCGTGCGGATCATGACAGGTAGATCCGCTCATACAGCACCCGCAGGATGCCCGCGGTCGCGCCCCAGATGTAGCGCTCGGCGAACGGCATCGCGTAGTAGGACCGGTCCATGCCGCGGAATTCCTTGGTGTGTATCTGATGGTTCTCGGGGTTCATCAGGAAAGCGAGCGGCACCTCGAACGCATCGACGACCTCGGCCTCGTTGATCTCTAAGGTAAATCCCGGCTTCACCCTGGCGACCGTCGGCAGGATGCGGAAGCCGAACGCGGTGCCATAGAGGTCGAGATAGCCGACAGGGTCGATGAATTCCCGCTTCAGCCCGACTTCTTCGCAGGCTTCGCGCAGCGCTGCATCGAGCGGCGAGGCGTCGGTGGCGTCGATCTTGCCGCCGGGAAACGAGATCTGACCGGCGTGGCTCGACAGATTGGGCGAACGCTGCGTCAACAGCACGGTCGGCTCGGGATGATCGACCACCGGGATCAGTACCGCCGCCGGCCGCACCGGCTGCTCCTGTGCCACGATCTCGAGCATGCGATCGTTGCCGGAATCTCCGGTGCGCGGAATGATATTCGGATCGACCAGACCCGGCGGCACTTCGAAATCGAGCCGCGTGCGGGCTCGCGCGAAGAATTCCGTCGAGCTGATCGTCGCCGGCTTCACCTTCAGCAACGGCTCGTTCAAAGTGCGCCCCTCACCTGGCTGGCATCGGCCATCGCGAAAAATTCGCCGCCGGACTCGATGCCGAACATCTCCCGACCATCGACCATCCGCTCCTCGCCCATGTCAACCAGATCGTAGTAGAGCGCGCGGGTGACCTTCGCCCACAGGTCGGCGCGGACATGCAGATAGGGCGTCAATCCGCCATCCTCGGCAGCCTCGAATCTGAGGCTGTGGCCCTTCTCGCAATCGACCCAGTCGTCGACATTGGTGCGGAACCGGAGCAAACGGCCGCGCGCGTCTTCCTCCGTCTGCATTTCCACCGCAAGGAACGGCGCGTCGTCGACGCGGATGCCGACCTTCTCCACCGGTGTCACGAGAAAGTGCTTGCCGTCCTCGCGCTTCAGGATCGTGGAGAACAGCCGCACCAGCGCGGGGCGTCCGATCGGCGTTCCCATGTAGAACCAGGTGCCGTCGGGCGCGATTCGCATGTCGAGATCGCCGCAGAACGGCGGATTCCATAGATGAACCGGCGGCAGGCCCTTGCGTCCGGCCGGAGCCGATGCCGCGGCTTGATTGGCGGCGGTGGTCAGCCCTTCGAGGCCCTTGCCTCCGAGGGCCTTCGTTTCGAGCCCCGTAGTTTCACTGCCGGAATCGCTCTGCCCTTGCTTCGCCATTGTTTGCCCTGAAGTTTCCAACCCTCAATCTGGCACATTTGGTGCACGTATCCTGAGATGTGGTCGGGATGTCATTCTCGCCACATCGTGATGCCGTTCATACCCTGAAATACCGATAAGGTGGGGATAGTTTAATTCAACGAATACATGGCCTTCGCATAGGTTTAGCATGCGGTCCATGTGGTGACGATGCGAGAATCGAGCGCATCGTCAAGAAGGAGCGGATCGAATGGCCGGTGCAGACAGCGTCGAAAAACTGGAAGATGTGATCGTCCGCTCGGCCGAGCAGGTCGCGGGCCAGATCAAGGCTGCCAAGGAAGCGGTCGCCACGGTCATCTTCGGCCAGGACCAGGTGATCGAGAACACCCTGGTGACGATCCTGTCCGGCGGCCACGCGCTGCTGATCGGCGTGCCCGGCCTCGCCAAGACCAAGCTGGTCGAGACACTCGGCGTCACGCTCGGGCTCGACGCCAAGCGCATCCAGTTCACGCCCGACCTGATGCCGTCGGACATTCTCGGCGCCGAAGTGCTCGACGAGAGCTCGGCTGGCAAGCGTTCGTTCCGCTTCATCTCGGGTCCGGTGTTCGCGCAGCTCCTGATGGCCGACGAGATCAATCGCGCCAGCCCGCGCACCCAGTCGGCGCTGCTGCAAGCCATGCAGGAGCAGCACATCACCATTGCCGGCGCGCGGCACGATCTGCCGAAGCCGTTCCACGTGCTCGCGACGCAGAACCCGCTCGAGCAGGAAGGCACCTATCCGCTGCCCGAGGCGCAGCTCGACCGCTTCCTGATGGAAATCGACGTCGACTATCCCGATCGCGACGCCGAGCGGCGCATCCTGTTCGAAACCACCGGTGCCGATGAGACGCTCGCCAAGGCGTCGATGGACGCCGAGACGCTGATCACGGCGCAACGCCTGGTGCGCCGCCTGCCGGTCGGCGATTCCGTGGTCGAGGCGATCCTGACGCTGGTGCGCGCCGCGCGCCCCGGCACCGAGGGCGGCGAGGCCGGCAAGCTGATCGCGTGGGGACCCGGTCCCCGCGCCAGCCAGTCGCTGATGCTCGCGGTCCGCGCCCGCGCGCTGCTTGACGGAAGGCTCGCACCGTCGATCGACGACGTGCTCGATCTCGCCGAGCCCGTGCTCAAGCATCGCATGGCACTGACCTTCTCGGCGCGCGCCGAGGGTCGCACCATTCCTGACGTGATCAAGCAGTTGAAGACGCGGATCGGTTGATGGCGGCAGACAACAGGCACCGGAACGAGGAGATCCTGGCGGTTCGACGTGCCGATGGCGAAAGCCGAACGCTCGCCGCATCGCTGCCGCGTCTTGTGCTTGAGGCCCGCCGCGTCGCCGCCAACGTCATCCATGGCCTGCACGGCCGCCGCCGCGCCGGCTCGGGCGAGAATTTCTGGCAATATCGCCGCTTCGTCTCCGGCGAGCCGTCGCAGCGCGTCGACTGGCGCCGCTCGGCACGCGATGACCATCTCTATGTCCGCGAGCAGGAGTGGGAGGCCGCGCACACGGTGTGGATCTGGCCCGACCGCTCGCCTTCGATGGCCTTTGCCTCGCGCGAAGCCCGCGACAGCAAGCTGGAGCGCGGACTGATCGTCGCCTTCGCGCTTGCCGAGCTGCTCGTTGCGGGCGGAGAACGCGTCGGCATTCCCGGCCTGCTGAACCCGACCGCAAGCCTCAACGTGATCGACAAGATGGCGGAAGCGATGTTGCACGACGAGACGACGCGCGCGAGCCTGCCGCCGTCCTTCGCGCCGTCGTCGCTGGCCGAAATCGTCGTGCTGTCGGATTTCTGGTCGCCGATCGCGGAGATCACGGCGATGCTGGGCGGGCTTTCCTCCTCCGGCGCGCACGGCACCATGATCCAGGTCGTCGATCCCGCCGAAGAGACCTTCCCTTATTCGGGCCGCGTCGAGTTCGTCGAGCCGGAGGCCGGCAGCGTCATCACCGCGGGTCGCGCCGAGAGCTGGGCGAGCGACTATGTCGCGCGCGTCGCGCTGCATCGCGATCAGATCCGTGCCGAGACCAACCGGCTCGACTGGCTGTTCTCGACCCACACCACCAGCCGCTCCGCGGCCGAACTGCTGCTGTTCCTGCATGCCGGCATGATGGTGAACAAGGGCGGCGGCCGCTCAACCGTCAAGGCGGGACGCAGCGCATGATCGCAGGCCTCCCGCTCTCCTTCGCCGAACCATTGCTGCTATTGGGGCTCGTCAGCCTGCCGGTGCTGTGGTGGCTGTTGCGCGTGATGCCGCCGCGGCCGCGCCGGATCGAATTCCCGCCGACGCGGCTGTTGTTCGACATCGCGCCCAAGGAGGAGACGCCGTCGCGCACGCCGTGGTGGCTGACGCTGCTGCGGCTCGCCGCCGCCGCGCTGGTCATTTTCGCCGCTGCCGGACCGATCTGGAATCCGCAGACCGGCGTTGCCGCCGGCAAGCAGCCGCTGGTGATCCTGCTCGACGACGGCTGGAGCGCGGCCTCGAGCTGGGATGCGCGGATCAAGGCCGCGGACGAGCTGGTCACCAATGCCGACAGCGACCGCCGCGGCGTCGCGCTGGTGCCGCTGTCCGAGCCGACGCGGGACATCACGCTGATGCCGGCCGGCGCCGCGCGCGTCGCGCTGCGCCAGCTTGCGCCAAAACCCTACTCGATCGATCGCGTTGAAACCCTGGCGACGCTGGACCGTTTCCTCAAATCGACCGGCGACTGCGACATCGCCTGGCTGTCCGACGGCGTCGACACCGGCCGCGGCAGCGAATTCACCGAAGGTCTCGGCAAGGTGATCGAGAGCCGCAATCTGACGATCTATTCGGGCGGCGCGCAGTCCGCGCAGGCGCTGGTCGCGGCCGAGAACGCCGCCGCCAAGATGACCGTGAAGGTGCTACGCACCGAGAGCGGCATCGCGGCTGGTACGGTGCGCGCGGTCGACGCCAAGGGCTCGCCGATCGGCGAGGCCCGCTACGCATTCGGCCCGCAGGAGCGCGAGACCGAAGCCGCCTTCGATCTTCCGGTCGAACTGCGCAACGACATCGCGCGGCTCGAAATCTCCGGCGAGCATTCGGCCGGCGCCGTGCAGCTGCTCGACCGGCGCTGGCGCCGCCGCGCCATCGGCGTGGTCTCGGGCGCGAGCAACGACACCGCCCAGCCGCTGCTGGCCTCGACCTTCTATCTCTCCCGCGCGCTGTCGCCCTTCGCCGACGTCAGGCTCGGCGATCGCGGCGCGCCGCAGCAGGTGATCGGGCAATTCCTCGACCAGCGGCTGCCGATGATCGTGATGGCCGATGTCGGCACGCTGTCGCCGGAGATCCGCGACCGGCTCAATGCCTGGATCGAGCAAGGCGGCGTGCTGGTGCGCTTCGCAGGCCCTCGCCTCGCCCAGGCCGATGACGACCTGGTTCCCGTCAAGCTGCGCCGCGGCGGACGCACGCTCGGCGGCAGCCTGACCTGGGAGAAGCCGCAACACATGGCCTCGTTCGCCGCCGACGGCCCGTTCACTGGCCTCACCGTGCCGAAGGACATCACCGTCAGTCGCCAGGTGCTGGCCGAGCCCGACGCCGTGCTCGCGACCAAGAGCTGGGCCTCGCTGGAAGACGGCACGCCGCTCGTCACCGGCGAGCATCGCGGCAAAGGCGTGGTCAGCCTGTTCCATGTCGGCGCCGACATGCGCTGGTCCGATCTGCCGATGTCCGGCACCTTCGTCGAGATGCTGCGCCGGCTGATCGACATGTCCGGCTACACCTCGAAGCCCGGCCCCGGCGTCGCCAGCGACCCCAACGCCGAGACGGTGGCGCCGCTGCGCACGCTGGACGGCTTCGGCGCCTTCGGCCCGCCGCCTTCGACCGCCAAGCCGATGTCGGCGGACTATCGCGACCGCGGCACTGCTGACCATCCGCCCGGCTTCTACGGCACCGCCGAGAGCCCGATCGCGGTCAACACGCTCGCCTCCGCCGACCGTATTGCGCCGCTCGACACCTCCGGCCTGCGCGCGAAGCATGCGACCTACACCAATACCGAGCCGCGTGACCTGCGCGGCATCATGCTGTCGACGGCGCTGGCGCTGTTCCTGCTCGATGCGATCGTGGTGGCGATGCTCGGCGGCGGCCTTGCCGCGCTGATCCGGCGCCGCGCCGCGCCGGCGGTGCTTGCCTTGGCCTTCGTCCTTGCCGCCACGATGGTGCCGTCACCGACGCGCGCCCAGAACGCCAGCAGCGACGACTTCGCCATCAAGGCGGTGTCGCAGACGCGGCTGGCCTATGTCGTCACCGGCAATGCCGACGTCGATTCCATCGTCAAGGCCGGGATGTCCGGACTGACGCTGTTCCTTGGGCAGCGCACCGCGCTGGAAGCCGGCGATCCCGTCGGCATCGATCCCGCGCGCGACGAGCTGGCATTCTTTCCGCTGATCTATTGGCCGATCGTGCCGGGCGCGCCGAAGCCGGCGCAGGACGCCATCAACAAGATCGACGCCTACATGAAGCAGGGCGGCACCGTGATCTTCGACACCCGCGACGCTGTCGAGGCGCCGCCGGGCGACAATGGCGCGTCGCAGACGCCGGGCATGCAGACGCTGCGCGAATTGCTGTCGACCCTCGACGTGCCCGAGCTCGAGCCAGTGCCGCGCGAGCACGTGCTGACCAAGACGTTCTATCTGCTGCGCGACTTCCCCGGCCGCTTCAACACGGGCCAGACCTGGGTCGAGGCGCTGCCGCGCGAGGACGACGAGGAGGCCGCGCAGCGCCCGGCACGCGGCGGCGACGGCGTCTCGCCGATCATCATCACGTCGAACGACCTCGCCGGCGCCTGGGCGATCCGTCCCGACGGGCAGCCGATGCTGCCGCTGACGCCGGGCGAGCCGCGCCAGCGCGAATTCGCCTTCCGCGCCGGCGTCAACATCGTGATGTACACGCTGACCGGCAACTACAAGGCCGATCAGGTGCACGCGCCTGCCTTGATCGAGCGGCTGGGACAATGAGCATGATCCGGAAAAGTGGGAACCGGTTTTCCGAACAGATCATGCTCACAACGAATAGAAGCAAGCCATGAACTACGGTATCGCGTTCACACCGCTGGTTCCCTCGATCGTGCTGTGGATCGCGCTCGGCGCGATCGTCGTCATCGCGGCACTGCTGTTGCTGTCACGCGCGCGCGGCGCCGCGGTGCGTGTCGCCGCGCTGGCGCTGATCCTGCTCGCATTGGCCAATCCCTCCTTCACCCGCGAGGACCGCGAACCGTTGACCTCGGTCGCCGCCGTGGTGATCGACAAGAGCCCGAGCCAGAATTTCGGCACGCGCAACCAGGAGACCGACAAGGCGCGGCAGGCGCTGGTCGACAGCCTGAAGCAGATCAAGGGCCTCGAGGTCCGGGTCGTCGAGGCCGGCCAGGCCGACGGCGAAACCGACGGCACCAAGCTGTTCGGCGCGCTGACGTCGGCGCTGTCGGATGTTCCGGTCGAGCGCGTCGCCGGCGCGTTCATGATCACCGACGGCCGCGTGCACGATATTCCCGCCAACGCCCAGGCGCTCGGCTTCCAGGCACCGGTGCACGCCTTGATCACCGGCCGCAAGGACGAGCGCGACCGCCGCATCGCGATCACGGCGGCGCCGCGCTTCGGCATCGTCGGCCAGACCCAGACCATCACCTACCGGCTCGACGACCAGGGCGTCACCGGCGAGCGCGCCAAGGTCACGATCCGCCGCGACGGCGAGGTGATCAACGAGCGCACGCTGAGCAGCGGCCAGACCTCGAGTGTCGACATCGACATCAAGCATGCCGGGCCCAACATCGTCGAGATCGAGGCTTCGCCGCTCGAGAACGAGCTGACGCCGGTCAACAACCGCGCCGTGGTTGCGATCGACGGCGTGCGCGACAAGCTACGCGTGCTGCTGGTATCCGGCGAACCGCATGCCGGCGAGCGCACCTGGCGCAATCTCTTGAAGTCCGACCCCAGCGTCGATCTCGTCCACTTCACCATCCTGCGTCCGCCGGAGAAGCAGGACGGCACGCCGATCAACGAGCTGTCGCTGATCGCGTTTCCGACCCGTGAGCTGTTCCAGCAGAAGATCAACGAATTCCAGCTGATCATCTTCGACCGCTACGCCCGCCAGGGCGTGCTGCCGATCGCCTATTTCGACAACATCGCGCGCTATGTCCGCTCCGGCGGCGCGGTGCTGGTCTCGGCCGGTCCCGATTACGCCTCGACCACCAGCATCTGGCGCACGCCGCTGGATTCGGTGCTGCCGGCCGAGCCGGTCGGCGTGACCGAGAAGCCGTTCTACGCGCATCTGAGCGATGCCGGGAAACGCCATCCGGTGACACGCGGGCTGGAGGGCTCGAATGCCGAGCCGCCGCATTGGAGCCGGTTCTTCCGCACCGTCGACACCCGCAACGCGATCAACCCGCCGGTCATGACCGGCGCCGACGGCAAGCCGCTGCTGCTGCTGTCGCGGTTCGGCGAGGGTCGGGTCGCGCTGCTGCTCTCCGACCAGATCTGGCTGTGGGCGCGCGGCTATGAAGGCGGCGGACCGCATCTCGATCTGCTGCGGCGGGTGTCGCACTGGCTGATGAAGCAGCCCGACCTCGACGAAGAGGCGCTGCGCATGCAGGTGCAGGGCAAGGATCTCATGGTGGTGCGGCAGACCATGGCCGACACCGTCGCGCCGGTCACCGTCACGTCGCCGAGCGGCGCCACGCATGAACTGACCTTGACCGCAGGCGATCCCGGCGAGTGGCGCGCCACGTTGCCCGCGAGCGAGCTCGGTCTGTGGCAGGCCACCGACGGCACGCTGAAGGCGCTGATCAATGTCGGCCCGACCAACCCGAAGGAATTCTCGGAAGTCACCTCGACCACCGACATGCTGAAGCCGCTGGCGCAGGCGACCGGCGGCGACGCACGGCGCATCGTCGACGGATCGAGCCTCGACATGCCGCGCATCGTACCGGTGCGCGCGTCGACGATCTTCCGCGGCGACGGCTGGCTCGGCGTCAAGATGCGCGACGCCAGCGTGGTCAAGGGCGTCGGCGTGCTGCCGATGTTCGCCGGCCTGGTCGGCCTGCTGCTGTTGCTCGGCGCATTCGCGGCAACCTGGCTGCGTGAGGGACGCTGAGCCCGGTTGGGCTGGCGTCTGCGTTGCGGCAAACACACACCGGCAACACATCGACACAGTGTGTCTGAACGTTGGTTGACATCGCATCCGCCATCCGATGTTATAATGTAACATCGGGACCGCCGGGGTTTTCGCGCGCTCCCGACTGGGTGGGCGCTATCGCATGAAGTGGTTCCGGAGACGCATCAAGACTGGCTCGCGGCTGGCACTGTTCGCGCTCGCCGTCCAGTTCGTGCTGTCGTTCGGGCACTTCCACCCCATTGCGGCCGCGCAAGCGGCGCCCGCGGTCCAGACCGGCCTGTCGCTACTCGATCTCGCCTACATCGGGACCTCGGCGACGCCGGACCTCGCGGTCCAGGTGACCGGGACCGCGCCGCCCGCCAAGCATGACAACGGCCGGGATCCGGCGGATCATTGCGCGATCTGCACCGTCATCTCGCTCGCGAGCAGCATGCTGTTTACGGCGCCGCCGGTGCTGTTGCTGCCGGAAGCCGTCGAGCTTCTGTTCCGCACCACCAATGCCGAATTCGTCCATCTGAAATCGGCACCTACGGCCTTCCACTCCCGCGCACCTCCCCTGTCCTGACATCGACTGATTGCTGCACGCCCTGAGCGGGCGGCCGCGTCACAGACGCAGCCTGCTTCCCGCGGGGCAAATCGGAATCGATCCGTCATTACGACGGGGCTGGATCGGGACAATGACACTTCACAGGACACGAGCATTCCACATCGGGGGCGCGAGTTGGCTATTGCTGGCCGCGATGCATAGCGGCGCACTGGCCGACGACACGCCGACACAACTCCCTGACATCACCGTGACGGCACCAAGCCCGATCCAGCGCCACCGCACCACGCCAACGCGCTCCCCGACCCACGTGGTCCGGGCCGCACCTAGCCGCAACCGCGAACGCGCCGCCGCCGCACAACCTGCGCCCGCCGCACCGGCGCCGGCACCGCAGCAGGGCGTGCTCCCCATCGTCACCGACCAGTTCGCAACCGTCACCGTGATCCCGAACGAGGAACTGCGACGCTCCGGCGCTGCCACGCTCGGCGACCTCTTGTTCTCGAAGCCCGGTATCACCGGCTCGAGTTTTGCCCCCGGCGCGTCGAGCCGGCCGATCATCCGCGGCCTCGACGTCAACCGCGTCGGCATCGTCGAGAATGGACTCGGCGGCGGCGGTGCCTCCGATCTCGGCGAAGATCATTTCGTCCCGATCGATCCGTTCTCGACCAACCAGGTCGAGGTGGTGCGGGGACCTGCCGCGCTGCGCTATGGCTCGACCTCGATCGGCGGCGTGGTCAGCGCCACCAACAATAGGATCCCCGACGCAATGCCGACCTGTGCGGCAGCGCCGTTCCAGACCTACGGGCTGCCGGTGAAGGCGCCGCTGGCCGGTGCCGGCAGTCCGGGTTGCCTCAATGTCGAGACCCGTACCTCAATCAGTTCGGTCAATCGCGGCGTCGATGGCGGCATGCTGCTCGACGCCGGCGGCAATAACGTCGCGGTGCATGCCGACGTCTATGGCCGCACCACCAGCGACTACAGCATCCCGAGCTATCCGTATCTGTTCGACCAGACGCGACCGGTGAACGGCCGCCAGCCGAACTCCGCGACACAGTCGGACGGCGCCTCGGTCGGCGCCTCCTATTTCTTCCAGGGCGGCTATATCGGCGCAGCGATCACCCAGAACGATTCGCTGTACCACATCCCCGGGATCGACGGCGCCGATCACCAGACCCGGATCGACGCGCACCAGACCAAGATCGCGGTCAAGGGCGAGTACCGTCCCGATGCGGCTGCGATCGACGCCGTGCGGTTCTGGGTCGGCGCGACCGACTATCGCCACAACGAGCTCGGGCTTGCTGTCCCTGCCGATCTGTCGACCGACGGCGTGCGGCAGACTTTTACCAACAAAGAGCAGGAAGCCCGGCTCGAAGTGCAAATGATGCCATTCAACGCGCGCTTCGCGGCCGTGACGACGGCGTTCGGCCTGCAGGCCGGCCATCAGGAATTGACCGCCCCAAGTCCGGACGATCCAGGCAGCCCGCTCAACGGATTGTGGGACCCTAACAACAACAACAGGGTCGCCGGTTACGTCTTCAACGAGCTGAAATTCAGCGAGACCACCAAGGCGCAGATCGCCGCACGCATCGAGCACATTAACCTCTCCGGGACAACGCCGGCATTCATACCTGACGTGTTCGACGTCAACATCGACCCTGCCAGTATTGGTCCAGCCACGCCGCGCAATGTGCACTTCACGCCGAAAAGTGCGAGCATTGGCCTGATCCAGAACCTGCCGTGGGATCTGGTTGCGAGCATTACCGGTCAGTACGTCGAACGCGCGCCGAAACCGGCGGAGCTGTTTTCACGCGGCGCCCATGATGCGACCGCCACCTTTGACATCGGCAATCCCAATCTCGGCATCGAGACGGCAAAATCGATCGAGGTCGGACTACGCCGGGCGACGGGGCCGTTGCGATTCGAACTCACCGGCTACTACACGAAGTTCAACGGCTTTATCTACCGCCAATTGACTGGCAACACGTGCGACAGTGCGGCTTGCGTGGACATAGCCAATCCAGACCAGCTTGAGCTGAACCAGGCGAGATACGCGCAGCGCGATGCCATCTTCCGCGGCGCCGAATTCCAGAGCCAGCTCGACATCGGCCCGCTCAACGGCGGCATCTGGGGCATCGAGAACCAGTTCGACGTGGTGCGCGCCACCTTCACCGACGGCAGCAACGTGCCGCGGATTCCGCCGGTGCGGCTTGGCGGCGGCGTCTACTGGCGCGACAGCAACTGGTTCACCCGGATCAACCTGGTGCACGCGTTTGCGCAGAACGACATCGCGGTCATCGGCGAGACCCCGACCGCGGGATACAACCTGCTGAACGCGGAGATCACCTACAACACCAAGCTGAATTCGTCCTGGATCGGCGCGCGCGAGATGACGCTGGGCCTGGTCGGCAACAATCTGCTGAACCAGAACATCCGCAACTCGGTGTCCTACACCAAGGACGAGGTGCTGATGCCGGGCCTTGGCGTGCGGGCCTTCGCCAATCTGAAGTTCTGAGACACGTATCCCTCTGCCGCACGCGGCAGAGGGATCGATGCTCTAACCCCTGCGCGGTCAGTGGCCGACGACGACTTCGCTGATCTGAATCACCGGCTGCAGATCGGTGTAATTCGGAATGTCACCCATGATCTCCTGGGCGTGCTTGCCCATACCGGCCGCGAAGGCCTCAACCGAGTCGCAGAAGATGTGGCACATTCCGACATAGGTTGCGGGCGTCCCCGGTGCGCCGCCGGCGAGACCCTTGTCGACGGTGTAGTATTTGCAGGCGTCGCCGAGGCGCGCCTTCACCAGCGGCATGTGCTTGTCGCGATAATAGTCGTGATCAAAGCGTGCGCCTGGATTGTTCGGATACATCACACTGACCTTGATCATGACGCGCACTCTCCCTGTTGATTTGACATGCGCCGGTCTTGTCCCGGCGCTTGCCTCAACTGTGCTTCAGTTTCCGACAGCGCGCAACCGTTCCGGGCGACGCTCGCGCGGATGTCAGATCGCCTTGCTCCAGTCCGGCTGGATCGGCCCGGATACGCCCTCGGCAGCGCCGTCGACCAGTTCCATGACAAGCAGGCGACTGTAGTCGACCGGGCCGGGCATCGTCATCCGTCCCTTCGGGACCGGCTTGAAGCCAACCCGCGAATAATACGGCGCGTCACCGACCAGCACGATGAGCCGATGGCGCTTGGCGCGGGCGTCGTTGATCGCACGCTCGAGCAGCGCGCGGCCGACGCCGCGGCTGCGGAACGGCGGCTCGACCGTCAACGGCCCGAGCATCAGGGCCGGCGTATCGCCGATCGTGACCGGGAGTTGACGCACCGAACCGACCAGCAGCGTGCCGATCCGCGCCGTGAAGGAAACATCGAGCAGATGATCGACATGCTCGCGCAACCGGTAGGCGCTGAGCGCGAAGCGGCCGGGCCCGAAGGTGCGCTCATGCAGGCGCTCGATCGCCTGGGCGTCTTTCGGGGTCTCGGGCAGGATGGTCAGGGACAGTTCTGTCATTGTGGAGCGCGGAATAGCATCTGGCGCGGGCGCGGTCCATCACCGCCATGTCGCCGGCGGCGGCTTGCCCTCGAGCACCTCCGCGATCCGCAGCCGCGTACCGGGAGTGGTGTCATCGGGCAGATCAGCCGGGTCGAAAAAGCCGCAGGCCACGATCTCGCGATTCGGCTTCGGCAGCCGGTCCTGCCGGTAGTTCCTGACGACATAGACCGCGACATGATCGCGCGGCGAGACGTGGCTGTTGTGGAAGATGCCGTGCAATACCGGCGTGCCGTCGAGCTCGATCCGCCCTTCCTCCTCGAGCTCGCGCCGCAGCGCTTCGATAAAACTTTCACCAACCTCGACCCCGCCTCCGGGCAGATACCAGCCCTGGACGTAGCTGTGCTTGACCAGGAACACCTTGTTGTTGGCGTCGAGCACCACGGCGCGGACCCCGAGCGTCATGCTGCGGGCCAGCCGCCAATAAAAATGAAACACCCACCTGATCTGCGGCTCGTAGCGCTTGCGTAAATCGAGCAGGACCGTCACTGAACCCTCGACATCATGGTGTTTGATCCGTGCTTTGATCCTTGCGCGCTTGCGCAGCTCTTGCCAATACAGGGCAGGACGTTCGGGATAGCACGACATGACCGGCTGCCGGCCACTTTTCACCGACAATCCGAAGGGAATCGCGTGATGGCGGTGTTCCGTCTCGCGCATCTGTCGGATCCGCATCTGCCGCCGCTGCCGGCGGCGCGGCTGCACGATCTCGCCGGCAAGCGCGCCTTCGGCTACCTGAACTGGACGCGCAACCGTCACAAATATCATCGCCGAGACGTGCTCGACACGCTGGTGTCGGACATGCAGGCACAGCAGCCGGACCACGTCGCCGTGACCGGCGATCTCGTCAACCTGGCGCTGGATGCCGAGTTCAATCCGGCCCGGCAATGGCTCGAGGGTGTCGGCAGCGCGGCCGACGTCACCGTGGTCCCCGGCAATCACGACGCCTATGTGCGCGCGACCCGGCATCACTTCGTCAGTCACTTCGGCGACTATCTGCGCGGCGACGCCGACGGCGCGGCGACGCATTTTCCGTTCGTGCGCCGCCGCGGGCCGGTGGCGCTGATCGGCGTCTCCTCGGCGGTGCCGACACCGCCGCTGATGGCGACCGGCTGGCTCGGCCATGCCCAACTCGGCGCGCTGGATACGATCCTCGCGCAGCTGTCGCGGGAGGAGGCCTTCCGTGTCCTCCTGGTGCATCACCCGCTCCACTCCGACGGGCGCGCCAAGCGGCTGACCGATTCGCATCAGCTGCTGGCGCTGCTCAAGCGGCACGGCGTCGAGCTGGTGCTGCATGGCCACGACCACATCCATTCGACGATGTGGTTCGACGGCCCCGAGCGGAAGATCCCCGCGATCGGCGTGCCGTCGGCATCGGCGCTGGCGCGCAAGCACTATCCGGCGGCGGCTTACAATCTGTTCTCGATCGAGCGCGACGGCAATGGTTGGCGCTGCGAGCAGACCGTGCGCGGCATCGGCGCTGACGACGGCATTCGCAAGCTGAAGCAAGTGCGGCTATCCTAATCGCCGCCCCCGCCGCCACACCCACCACCGCAGCCGCCTCCGCTGTCGCCGCTACCTCCATCACCGCCGCCGTGGCCACCTCCGTCGCCACCATGGCCGCCATGGCTTCCGTCACTGCCGGCATCGCCAAAACCCGCCGACGATCCATCGATCGACGAGTCGGCGAAATCGCCGCCGCAATAGGGACTGCTGCCACCGATGCCGCTGCGGCGCAGCGCCTCGCAGTCGGTGTGATAGATGAAGCCGTTCGCGATGCTGAGCTTGGCGTCGAGCGCGAACAACAGCGGCAGCCGTGTCGGCCTGACGGGATCGATGTTCTCGTACTTGCAGCAGTACCACCAGACCCGCCGCAGCCCTTCATTGCTCCGCCGCCGCTCCTTCACCAGCACGACCGCGGGCGTGTGATGCAGGAAACTGCCGAAGGCGCGGCGGCAGAACGCGTCGTATTCGCGGGTGTAGAGAATGAATTCGTGCCAGAGGTCGTCGGCCGCCTGCGACGGCATCGAGACGTAACGCTTGCCGCTCATCAGATAGGCGAGGAAGAACTGCCGCAGGCCGCGCGACACCAGCGCGCTGTCCTTGCGGGCGAAGCCGGGGTGATGCTTCTCGAGCCGGGCCAACAGGCCCGCCGGCCACTTGAAGGTGCGGATATATTCGGCGCGCCGCAGCGTCTGCCATTTGCCGAACAGCACGGCGCTGCCAACCACCGCGGCCGCCGCCAGGATGCCGAAAAATGCCGAGGCCGGAGTTACGACCACGGTGCCCCCCGCCTTTCCCTTATTTGAGCGTGATCTCTTTCGGAAAACCGCTTCGCACTTTTCCGGATCATGCTCTAAAAGTTCTGCAAGCTCGCCAGCAGCGCGAAGCCGAACAGCGCCAGCGCGCCCAGGACGAAGCCGAGCACGAACATGCCGATCCCGCCGCGGCGCTTCGGCGCCCCCACCGGCACGGGCGGCGGAGCCGGCGGCTCGGCAACCGGAAGCGGCGTTGCCACCATCGCATGCTCGCGTTCGATCATGCGCCGCGCGACATAGTCGGTGACCGCATCGACCATCACGGCCACGTCGTGCGATTCGGCAAGCACGATGCGGCCGAATCTCGTGTCCTGCACAAAGCGGTAGATGCGCTTGTCGCGGCCCATCAGCACATGCGCGACGACGTCAATCCAGAGCCGCGGCGTCTCGCCCTGGCTGATGCCGCGGTCGAACAGATCGACCTTCTCCGGCACCTGCGCAAACAAGGGATCGAGCGCGTCGTTGAGGATCTCGAGCCGAGCCACCTCGGCATCGCGCAACTCGACGACGACGCCGGTGCGATCGGCCGCCTCGATCCGCGCCCGCCGCAGCGCCTCTCGCAGCGTCGGCCGCATCTCGCGCGCCTCGCTGCTGGTGTTCTGCGGATCGGACATGCCTTACGGCCTCGTGATGACGGGTTGCCTTACCCATTAACCTATCAGCAACCATGACGTCCGCAAAGCACGTTGGTTCCCAAGCACTTAGGTGGCCACTTATCCCCAGATGATCCCGGCCCTGTCCCAAAAGCGGTCGACCCCACCCGGATGAACCGGATGGGGCCGCCGTCCTTGGACGTTTCTTGGCTCTGCTAATTTTGGTGTCAGGCCGAAACCCGCGACGGCTCCTCGACGATGGAGAAGCGCACGCCGGCCTTGTGGCGGCTCTCTTCCGAGACTTCCTTCCAGCACTCTTCGGCTTCCTTGCGGGTCTTGAACGGACCGCGGACCTGGGCGGAGCCTTCGACGAGCTTGTGGAAGTTCATCGAGCCGAACTCGCCGCCGATCACCCAGAAATTGCTGCCCTTGCTCATCGTCAGTCTCCTCTAAAAAATCCTGCTGCCCTTGCTCAGCCGCCTGAATTCTGTTCCCCGCGACCTGCTCGTCATATCGACATTCTTGACAGAGCATCGCGAAGCGCGTGTCAGGAGATAAACGCGAAAACCGGAAGTTCGTACAGTGCCTTGTTTTTTATTTGTGATGCCATGTAACATCTGAACTTGTAATAAATGTCGATTTGTAAATTTTGTCACAAAATGGGTCAGGAAAGCTGTCATGCCGGGCGAGTCCGGAAAGAAACTGTTCGTCGGTCCGCGCTTTCGGCGGATCCGCCAGCAATTGGGGCTGTCGCAGACCCAGATCGCCGAGGGGCTCGGCATCTCGCCCTCCTACATCAACCTGATCGAGCGCAACCAGCGCCCGGTGACGGCGCAGATCCTGCTGCGGCTGGCCGAGACCTACGACCTCGATCTGCGTGACCTCGCCACCGCAGACGAGGACCGCTTCTTCGCGGAACTCAACGAGATCTTCTCCGATCCCCTGTTCCGCCAGATCGACCTGCCGAAGCAGGAACTGCGCGACCTCGCCGAGCTGTGCCCCGGCGTGACGCATGCGTTGCAGCGGCTTTACGCCGCCTATACCGAGGCGCGCCGCGGCGAGACGCTGGTGGCGGCGCAGATGGCCGATCGCGAAGGCTCGCAGTTCGACGCCAACCCGATCGAGCGG
Source organism: Bradyrhizobium sp. USDA3010 (assembly GCF_056429065.1). Classification (NCBI taxonomy): domain Bacteria; kingdom Pseudomonadati; phylum Pseudomonadota; class Alphaproteobacteria; order Hyphomicrobiales; family Nitrobacteraceae; genus Bradyrhizobium; species Bradyrhizobium sp. USDA3010. The sequence goes on along the minus strand of NZ_JBWJZD010000017.1, from coordinate 130,981 downwards.
GTACGCGACCTGATCGAGGCCAACCGCAACTATTTCCCGGAGCTCGAGACCGCGGCGGAAAATCTGCGCGACGAGCTCAACGTGCCGACCGAAGGCCTGTTCACGGCACTCGCCACGCGCTTGCGCGAAAAACATTCGATCGTCACCCGCGTCATGCCGGTCGACGTGATGCGCGAGACGCTGCGCCGTTTCGACCGCCATCGCCGTCAGCTCTTGATCTCCGAACTGGTCGACAGTGCCGGCCGCAGCTTCCAGCTCGCGCTGCAGATCGGCTTTGTCGAATGCGGCGCCGCGATCGACGCGATCGTCAGCCGCGCCGGTCCGCTCGACGACACCGCGCGCCGGCTGTACCGCATCACGCTCGCCAATTATTTCGCGGCGGCCGCGATGATGCCCTATCAGGCATTTCATTCCGCGGCCGAGGCCTTGAGCTACGACGTCCACGTGCTGGCGCAGCGCTTCAATGCCGGCTTCGAGCAGGTCTGCCACCGCCTCACCACGCTGCAGCGGCCGAACGCGCGCGGCGTGCCGTTCTTCCTGCTGCGCGTCGACAATGCCGGCAACGTGTCGAAGCGGTTTTCCTCCGGCACCTTCCCGTTCTCCAAATTCGGCGGCACCTGCCCGCTCTGGAACGTGCATTCGACCTTCGACATGCCCGACCGCCTGCTGAGCCAGGTGATCGAGCTGCCGGACGGCACGCGCTACTTCTCGATCGCGCAGACGGTGCGGCGGCCGGTGGCGCCCTATCCGCAGCCGCAGCCGCGTTTTGCGATCGGGCTCGGCTGCGAGATCCGTCATGCGGCCAAGCTCGTCTATGCGACCGGCATGGATCTGGAGAAGGTCGAGGGCACGCCGATCGGCGTCAACTGCCGGCTCTGCGAGCGCGAAAACTGCAGCCAGCGTGCCGAGCCGCCGATCACGCGCAGCCTGATCCTGGACGAGACCACGCGGCGGGTGTCGTCGTTCGCATTCTCGAATGCACGGGAGCTGTGACGCGACGCTACGTTCCCTGCAGGCGCAAGACTCAATCCACCGCTGCAAAGGCCTTGCACCAGCCGTCCTTGCTGATGGCACCCTCCACCACCTTGCAGCCGTCGGGCGCGACGAACAGCGTGCACAGCCCGCAGGAGTAGATGCCGTTCGGCGTGTCCCGATATTCGGCCTGCGGTTTGGTCATCTTGTCGGAAGCCGTCGCGGTTCGCAGCAGAAGTGTCGCGGGAATTCCTGCGATGGCGGCGCCGATGACGGCACGCCGTGAACGTCCGATCTGTTGTTTGGCCATGGTGTTCACCCCATGCGTCGTCCCGGCCTGGTGCGCGGTTGCGCACGGGGGCCGGGACCCATACTCCGCAGCAAGCATTGTAAATGGGACTCGTGGATTACGTATCGCACAACAACAGGCATTTGTGGTTATGGGTCCTGCTTTCGCAGGGACGACACCGAATTTGTTGCTCAGGGCTTTCGCAGATTGAGCGAGAAGCGCAGGTTGAGCGGCTGCAACATTTCGGGCGGCGGCGCCTCGCCGACATTGCCGCGCTTCAGGATGGTGCGCAGGTCCTCGGTCGCGCCGGCGTCATTGAGCGCCGGAAACGTGACGCGCTCGACGGTGCCGTCCGGATTGAGCCAGGCCCGCACCACGAGCGTCGGCGGCGGCCCGTTCTCCTTGCCGGAATGCTCGATGACCCAGTTGCGGAAGCGATTGGCAACCGTCTCGTCGGCCGCGATCCATTCCTCGAACCGGTATTTGACCAGCTTGGCAAACTGCGCCCATGACGGCGGCGCCTGTTCCGGATTGCGAAAGTTGGCGTCTTGAGCGTGGCCCGGCGCTGGGGACAGGATCAAGAGGCCGAACGAGAGCGCGAGCGTGCCCCGCAAGATGAGAATGGTTCTGGACAAGGGTTGACCGCGGACAGCCGGCTGACAGGACAACGCCAGAGTATTGGCGCTTGCAGCAACTAATCGTTCATTGTTGCAGGCATGTGACGCGTGCCGAGATGCTGGCGGCGCGATGCGCGCGGGAGGCGGTGCCGCTCATCTGCGGCCGGTCGTCCTCCTGGAAGCGTACGCCATGCGCGGCAAGAAAGGATTTGGCGTGCACGGCATCGACCGCCAGCACGCGATCGATCGTGGTCCTGCGGCTCACCACCCCTTCGACGAGGCCACGGGAATCCAGCACCGGCGCGCCGCTGGTGCCGAAGGTGACATTCGAGCGCAGCACAAGGTGCTCGGGATCGCGCAGGGTGGTATCGACGAACGCATTGCCGAGCGATCCGCCATCCGCGAGCATCGGCTTCAGGCGGTCATAGGCCTCGGCAAACACCATGTCGTTGGCGACGGACGTATTGGCGCGCGGGAAGACCGCTGCGAGACCCAATGTGCGCGGCACCTTGATCAATGCGATGTCGCTCGCGGCCAGCGCCACCACGCGCGCCGCGACGGCCCGCCCCTCCTTGCTGACGACGATGCGGGCGCAATCCGCGACCGCGTGACGCGCGGTCAGCATGTGGCCGAGATCGTCGACAAAGAATGCGGTGCCGTCGAGCCGCTGGCTGGCGGCCGGCGGACCAGTGACATCACGCGCCAGCGGCTTCGCAGCCTCCATCTGTCGCACCGGTTGAAACGGGGAGAATGGCACCTGCGCCGCCGCCCACTGCGGCGTGAAGCCAATCACGGCGCAGCCGATCGCAATACCGCAAGCCAGCCGAACCGTGCGTACAGGCAATTTCGCGCGCGCCGTCGACGCCGCACCCAACATCGAAACCAAGTGATGCACCTTCAGACCCCAACCCCGCAGACCCCAAGCCCGCCCTTCGACGCCGCCACGCAAATCACCGGCAACGTCTGTACATACACCGCACTCAAAGGCGGATGAAGAGGACTCGACGCAGGATGAGGCGCGCCGTGCTGAACGAGGCGGCGGACGTCATGCGACGGCACAACCGGCCGGGGCTTGCGAGCCGGCATGCGCGCGCGACATCCGCCCGAGCGACTGCCCATCCGTTGAACGCCCCGGATCGGCGGCACTCAACGGCCCTCGTCTCCACGCGGGACGCTGCGAAGCGCCGCCGCGCGCGAGTGACCGCGGTCGTCAGATCGATCTGCGCCGCGTTTCGTCGTCCGTGCCTGCTAGCTTCCCGGAGGCGAGTAGGCGGCCTTGAGCTTGCCCGCGTGCTGGCGCACCACCTTGATCTCATCCTGGGTGAACAGCCGGACCAGCCGCACATTCTGCATGGTGCCGGCCGCCAAGACCACGCCGCTGATCGCGGGTGCGACACTCGGATCGGGCACGTCGAAGATCACCATCACGCCGGGGCCATCGGCCGCCGTGCTGTACATCGAAATCAATTTGCCGCCGGCCGACTCGATCAACTTCCGCGCAGCCTCATATCGATTGGTCGTCGGATTCTCCATGATGCTGTTGAGAGCGCGCGGCGTATATTCACCCGAGAAGCAGAAATGCATGGCAATTGCTCCGATTGGCTGGAATGAAAAGGGCATGCACCCGGGCGCGGCCCGGGCAGAAGATTTCGGAATGAAAATGCAAGAGAAATGGCCTGCCGATGGCCAGTAACGCTGCCGCTCATTCTTCGGATTTCGGCGCGACCGATGGCAGCTTGCCGCACAAACTACATCAAATGCCGGACAAATGAAATCGCGTTCCTGAGCTGCGCGCCGGTCACCCCGAAGGTTTGTTGCGCACCGAAGGACAGCCTGCCTGACCTGAAGCAAGAGCAAGCGCGATCGATGGCCGCACGAGCTCGGGGACGCCGCCGCTTCCGATAGCTGCTGCCCCTGTCGCAAACCGGACACCGCAATGGCGCCGGTTCATATCATTTGAGCCATCGCAAACACTGTGATCGGTCACTTTGCTAGCAAGTGATACAATTACATCGTCGTGACACAATGATCGCACGGCGGCCACCCTTTCGCGGAGGTTTCAATGCACGGGTACATCTTGGGACTAACATCTGCGCTCATCCTGGCCTACGGTACCGTCGCTGCCTCGGCACAGGATCAGATGCACCGGCCGGACATCCAACAAATGCAATCGCATCCCATCGACCACGACGGCGCGGGCATGATGGGGCACGAAGGCATGATGGGTGGACACATGATGGGGCACGGCATGATGGCGTCACCTGTCATGATGCGCATGATGTTTGCGCTGATGGACGCCGACGGCGACGGGACCATTTCGCTGCAGGAGTTCCAGGCCGCTCACGAACGGATCTTCAAGGCAATGGACGCCAACAAAGACGGCAAGTTGACGCTGGAGGAGATGCAAGCGTTCATCCATGGCGCGCGGTGACCAGCTTGCCGCTGCGGCCATGAGCTGCGATCAGAACCGTGTCGTCCGACCAATGCATGTTCGCCGGCGGGCCATATCGCCTGCCGGTCCCGAGCGCGATTGAGCAGACGCAGGCCTCGGCCAAGCGCCGTCGCCCGCGATATCCGCGCGACCTCGCGTTACGCCGCCCGAATTCGCAAAATAATGCCCCGCTGGTGCGGGAGGACGCAATGAGTCTCGGCGCGATACCAATCCCGTGCTAAGGCTCCGCTGCGCTCATTGCCGAGCGTTTAGCCTGATTGGAATAGGGAGCTTTCCGATATGAATTTTCGTACATTGGGTTTCTCGATTGTTGGATTGTTTGCGGCAGTCTCTGCGGGCGCGGCCGCGGATACTCCGCCGAGCTATCAGGGCGATCCCGAAACCTACAAGGTGATCTTCGAGGATCAGAACTTCCGCGTCATTGCCGCGACCTGGAAGAAGGGCACGACGGACAAGCCGCATTCTCACCCGGTGCCGTTCGTGGTCTATCCGCTGACCGACTGTACCATTCGCCTGCACAATGCCGACGGGTCCACCCGCGACAGTCCCAGCAAGGCCGGCACGGCGTTTGCCGGGCCAATTGTGGTTTCCCATACCGCCGAGAACATCAGCAGTGCCGACTGCCAGGCGATCTTCGTCGAACGCAAGTAGCGGGGAATCGCCAGCGGAAGCCCGGCGGCAATCCGTCGGCCTGTCAATTGAAGGATTGACACACGACATTGATACACAGCGCTGCCGGCCAGGCTCGGCCGGCAGCGCTGCCCGTTCCCGATGCCCTTGATGCCGACCGGCGTCTTGCAACCAAGCTCGTTCTGCCTCAGTGTCCCGCGCCTCCCGTCAAGAACAAGAGAAAGAACACTCATGAAGCATCGCGCGCTCGGCCGCTCCGGCCTCACCGTCCCTCCCCTCTGCTTCGGCTGCAATGTGTTCGGCTGGACGGTGGACGAGGCGTCGTCGTTTCGCCTGCTCGACACCGTGCTGGAGCATGGACTGACGTTCCTCGATACGGCCGACGTCTATTCGCGCTGGGTGCCTGGCCATCAAGGCGGCGAGTCCGAGACGATCATCGGCAAATGGATGAAGGCGCGCGGCAACCGCAACCGCATCATCCTCGCCACCAAGGTCGGCATGGACATGGGAGGCGGCAATGTCGGGCTGAAGCCGGACTGCATCGCGCGCGCCGTCGAGGACTCGCTGCGGCGGCTGCAGACCGACACCATCGACCTCTACCAGTCCCACAAGGACGATGAGACCACCCCGCAGGAAGAGACGCTCGCGGCCTATGACAAATTGATCAAGGCCGGCAAGATCAGGGCGATCGGCGCCTCGAATTTCTCGGCGGAGCGGCTCAAGAGCGCGCTGGATATTTCCAAAGCCAACGGGCTGCCGCGCTACGAGAGCATGCAGCCGGAATACAGCCTGGCGGAGCGATCGAGCTACGAAGGCGCGCTGCAACGCATCTGTGTGGAGAACGACGTCGGCGTGATCACGTTCTTCTCCCTCGCCGCCGGATTCCTGACCGGCAAGTACCGCTCGGAGAGCGACTTCGCCAAGAGCCCGCGCGGCGCGCGCAGCATTCCGAAATACATGAACCCGCGCGGCAGGCGGATTCTCGCCGGTCTCGACGAGGTCGCCGCGGAAACCGGCGCCGAACTCGCAGCCGTCGCGCTCGCCTGGCTGATGGCCAAGCCCGGCATCACCGCACCGATTGCCAGCGCCACCAAGCCCGAGCAGGTCGCGACGCTTGTGGCTGCGGCGAGGCTCGAGCTGAGCAAGGGGCAGGTCGAGCGGCTGGACGCCGCGAGCGCGTAGCGGCGCGATTCACTTCACCTCGCCCCGCGTACGGGGAGAGGTCGGAACGCATCGTCAGATGCGGTCCGGGTGAGGGGGAGTCTCCGCAAATATAGCTATCACCGAATATGCGGAGACAGCCCCTCACCCCAACCCTCTCCCCGTAAGAACGGGGCGAGGGAGCACACCGCCTTGCGGCTGCTATTCAGCCTAGCCTCATCTCGCCCTAGCCCCATGGCCCGCGCTGGCCCGAGGCACCGCCCCACGGGCTGCGCGGCGGATAGCTGGCGCCGGCCGGGCGTGGCGCGGTCTGGGTGCCGAGTTCGGCGGCGAGCTGCTGCAGCGCGGCGATGCGGTTCGCGGTCGAGGGGTGGGTCGCGAACAGGTTGTCGACGCCATGACCCGATAGCGGGTTGACGATGAACATGTGCGCGGTGGCCGGATTGCGCTCGGCTTCCATGTTCGGCACCTGATGCGTTGAATTCTCGATCTTCGCGAGCGCGGACGCCAGCCACATCGGTTGCCCGACGATGCGCGCGCCAAAATTGTCGGCGGCGTATTCGCGGGTGCGGCTGATCGCCATCTGCACCAGCATGGCGCCGAGAGGCGCCAGGATCATCATCGCGATCGAGCCGACGATGCCGGGGCCGTTGTTGTTGCGGTTGCCGCCGAAGAACATGCCGAACTGCGCCAGCATCGAGATCGCACCGGCGATCGTCGCGGTGATCGTCATGGTCAGTGTGTCGTGGTGCTTGATGTGCGCAAGCTCGTGCGCGATCACGCCGGCGAGCTCCTCGCGGCTGAGCTGCTGCATCAAGCCAGTGGTGACGGCAACCGCGGCGTTCTCCGGATTGCGGCCGGTCGCGAACGCGTTCGGCTGCGCCTCGTCCATCACGAACACACGCGGCATAGGCAGCGCGGCACGCTGCGCGAGTTCGGCGACGAGATTGTAAAGGTCCGGCGCCGAACGCGCATCGACCTGATGGGCGCCGTACATCGACAGCACCATGCGGTCGGAATTCCAGTAGGTGAACAGGTTTGTCGCAGCCGCGACGATCAGCGCGATCACGGCGCCGGTGCCGCCGCCGATCAGATAGCCGACGCCCATGAACAGCGCGGTGAGGCCGGCAAGCAGGAGCGCGGTGCGGAAATAATTCATCGTGGTTCCCTCACGGCGAGCGGAATGCTGCCACAACTGACGCCGCTGAGGTAGGGATTTTGCCGCTGAAGCCGCAAGGGGAAGGCGTGCGTCGCAGCGACGCGGTGCGGATTACCGATTGGTCATGTCGATTGCCGTAGCCCGGATGAGTCCGTAGCCCGCATGAGCGAAGCGACATGCGGGAACAATGCCCCCGGATATCGCTTCACTCATCCGGGCTACGCAAGCCTGCCTACTCCGCCGGCTCCTGCGCGCGCGCGGTCTCCTGCTCGCGCAGCGCGACCCGCAGCATCCGGGCGAGCTGGGCGCGGCTGTAGGGCTTGGCCAGGAACAGGATGCCCTGCTCGAGCTTGCCGTCCTGGTCGATGGCGTCATCAGTGTAGCCCGACGTGAACAGCACGCGCAGGCCGGGGCGCCGCTTCTGCGCTTCGGTGGCGAGGTCGCGCCCGTTCATCGCGCCGGGCATGATGACGTCGGTAAACAACAGATCGACCGGCGCGCCGCTGTCGAGCACGGCGAGCGCTTCGCCGCCATTGTTGGCCGACAGCGTGGTGTAGCCGAGGCTCTCGATCTGGGTCAGCACGTAGGAGCGCACCAGCCTGTCGTCCTCGACGACAAGCACGATTTCCTGCGCGCCGCGCAGCTCCGGCTGCCGCCGCTCGGGTAACACGGCCGGCGAGAGCACCGCCGCGCGCGGCAGATAGAGCATCACCCTAGTGCCACGGCCGACCTCGCTGTCGAGCGCGATGTGGCCGTTGGACTGCTTGACAAAGCCGTAGACCATGGAAAGCCCGAGGCCGGTGCCCTTGCCGACGTCCTTGGTGGTGAAGAACGGCTCGAACACCTTTGCCAGATCGGCTTCCGCGATGCCCTGGCCGTTGTCGATCAGCGCGATCGCGACGTAGTCGCCGGCGGCAAGTCCGTCATGGCCGTGCACGTCTGATGGCTTCAGCTCGGCGGTACAGGTCTCGATCCGCAGTCGGCCGCCCTTCGGCATCGCATCGCGCGCGTTCAGCGCCAGATTGATGATCGCGGTAACCAGCTGGTTGGAATCGACCAGCGCACGCGGCAAATCCGGCATAGGGCGAAAATCGATATCGACATGGTCGCCGATGGTCGGCCGCAGCAGCTCGATGGTGTCGAGCATCAGCGCATTGACGTCGACATCGCTCGGCTGCAGCGGCTGCTTGCGCGCGAAGGCCAGCAGATGCCGCGTCAGCGACGCACCGCGCTCGGCGGCGTCGCGGATCAGACTGGTGATCTCGGTGAGCTGGCGGTTGTGGGCGACCGCCTCGGCCAGGATGTCGATGGTGCCGGTGATGACGGTGAGGATGTTGTTGAAGTCGTGCGCGATGCCGCCGGTGAGCTGGCCGACCGCTTCCATCTTCTGCGCCTGGCGGATCTTGCTCTCATTGACCTCGGCCTCGCGGAAACGCTCGAGCAGCAAATCCGACCGCTGGCGCTGCCGGCCCTCTTCGGCGAGCGCGACATGCGCCTCGCGCAGCTGTTGCTCGGTCGGGATCGCCAGAATTTTCGGGATCAGCGGCCAGAGCAGCACCGCGGTGAAGATCGAGGCGACAGCGGTGAGCGCCTTGACGATTCCTTCGAGGCCGTAGATCGGCACCCACAGCGTGTAGATCGAGAACACATGGGTGAGGCCGCAGGCAAGGATGAACGCGGCGAACGGCCAGGCCATCCAGCCGAACTGGAAGTCGCGCCGCTTGGAGACGAGGATCGCCAGCGCAAACGGAATCGAGAAATACGAAGCGGCAATGATCGCGTCTGAAATCACGTGCAGCCAGATCAGCTCCGGCTCCCACAACAGGCAGATGCCGTGTGGCGAAAACGTCGACGAATCCAACAGACGCTCGAGAAAACTCCACATGGGTCCCTCCGGGCGTGATCGATCCGCCGACACCCCTGCCCGCGAATCACCTGCGGATCATAGCGGCGGCTCTTCAACCTGCCGAAGCCCAATTGGTCTAACAGCGGCACCCCCGTTGTTGCCCGGTGTCGCCCTGGTGTATGCAGGATGCGCCTTGATCCCCCTATCCCAGCCGGTGACATCGATGCCAGCATCCTCCCTCCGCGCCCCGATCATGATCGCAGCGATCGCGGGGGCGCTGGCGCTCTCCTCGCTGGGTCAGGCGCAGCAGCCACTGCCCAATCCCGCAGGCTCCGCTCCGGTCAGGCCGCGCCCGGCCGCGGTGGCTTCGCCAAGGGCTGCGTCCTGCCACAACGGGCAGAGTTTCGATCGCTTCCTCGCCGAGCTGAAGCAGAAGGCGGTCGCCGCCGGCGTCTCGCAGCGCACGATCGCGGAGGCCGCGCCCTACCTGGTTTACGACCAGGGCATCGTCAACCGCGACCGCGGCCAGCGCGTGTTCGGGCAGATCTTCACCCAGTTCGCCGGCCGCATGGCCGCGAACTACCGGATGCAGCAGGGCCAGCAATACATCCGGACCTACGCGGCCGCGTTCGCGCGCGCCGAGAAGGAGTATGGCGTGCCGCCGGCGGTGATCGCCGCGTTCTGGGGACTGGAGAGCGATTTCGGCGTCCAGATGGGCAATCTGCCGACGCTGAAATCGCTGGTGTCGCTGGCCTATGATTGCCGCCGCTCGGAGATGTTCCAGGGCGAGACCATCGCGGCGCTGAAGATCATCGAGCGCGGCGACCTGACGCCCGACGAGATGATCGGCTCATGGGCCGGCGAGCTCGGCCAGACGCAATTCCTGCCGACGCACTATTTCAACTATGGCGTCGATTACGATGGTGACGGCCATCGCAACCTGCTCGCCAGCGGCCCCGACGTGATCGGCTCGACCGCGAACTACATCGCCAACGGATTGAAGTGGCGGCGCGGCGAACCGTGGCTGCAGGAGGTGCGCGTGCCGCAGGCCGCAAACTTTCCGTGGGACCAGGCCGACCTCACCATCAAGCTGCCGCGCTCGAAATGGGCAGCCCTCGGCGTCAGCTTGACCGACGGTAAGGCTCTGCCGAATGACGAGATGCCGGCCTCGCTGCTGTTGCCGATGGGCCGGATGGGACCAGCCTTCCTCGCTTATCCAAACTTCGCCGCCTACACCGAGTGGAATAACTCGCTGATCTATTCGACCACCGCCGGTTATCTCGCCGGCCGCATCGCAGGCGCACCGCCGATGCAGCGGCCGCACGCGCCGGTCGCGCAACTGCCGTTTGGCGAGATCAAGGAGCTGCAATCTCTTCTCGCGCGCGCCGGCTACGACGTCGGCAAGATCGACGGCGTGCTCGGCCAGGCGAGCCGCAGCGCGGTGAAGGCGATGCAGATGAAATACGGCCTGCCGGCGGATTCCTGGCCGACCGCGGAGCTCTTGGCGCGGATGCGCGGCGGTGGCCGCACGCAGCCGGCCGCAGACGCCGCGATGCCGCCGACGCGGTAGGGGGCGTCGTGCCGAACGGCCTGCCCACTCTTGGTCCGTCATCTTGAGGTGCGAGCGCAGCGAGCCTCGAAGGATCGACGGCCACCAGCCGGGCCGTGCATCCTTCGAGGCTCGCCGAAGAGGCTCGCACCTCAGGATGACGGACCAATATCCGGCACCATACGCAGAATATTTGACCAAGTGTTACAGCCGTCCGCAGTTGTATTCTTCCCTTCGCGGCCCCATGTGCAGCATCGCCGTTCGGCAGATCCGGATTTCATCAGAACAAAGAGCATCCACATGTCCTTTTATGACGCCGTCGTCCCCGCATACTTGCAGATCCTCAACAGCCTCACCGGCGAGCTGACCAAGGCCGAGGCGCATTGCGAAGCGAAGAAGATCGCGCCCGAGGTGCTGCTGGGATCGCGGCTTTATGCGGACATGCTGCCGCTGACCAAGCAGGTGCAGCTGGTCTGCGATCACGCCGCACGCGGCTGCGCGCGGCTGACCCATAGCGAGGTGCCGTCGACGCCCGACACCGAGAAGAGCTTCGGCGAACTGAAACAGCGGCTGGCGAAGACGATCGACTATGTGAAATCGTTCAAGCCGGAGCAGTTCGACGGCGCCGACGCCAAGGACGTCACCTTCCCGATCGGCGCCGAGCGCACCATGACCCTGAAGGGCCAGCAATTCGTCAGCGCCTTCTCGTTCCCGAACTTCTACTTCCACGCCGTCACCGCGCACGGCATCCTGCGCCACAACGGCGTCGAGATCGGCAAGCGCGATTTCCTCGGCGTGAGCTGACGCGATATTCCCCGCGGCGGGATTTTCTCACCTCTCGCCAAGGCTTCGGCGCGACACGTCGCCTCGCACGCCCGGCCGTGCTACTGCTCCCTGACAACAACAAGACGTCAGGGAGCACGCCATGTCGACCACCCATGCGCCGAAAGCCATCGATCCCGCAGCCTCGCTGCATGCGGAATCGCTGGGGCTTGCGAAAAATCACGGCCGCCTCGCCGGACGGCGCATCATCGTGGTCGGCGCGGGACAGCGCACAACCGTGGATGAAGCGCCGCCGATCGGCAACGGCCGCGCGATGAGCGTGCTGTTCGCACGCGAAGGCGCCTCGGTCGCCTGCCTCGACGTCAACAAGGACGCCGCCGACGACACCGTCGCGCAGATCACAAGCGAAGGCGGCAAGGCCTTCACCGATGTGGTCGATGTCTCCGACGTCGCGGCGATCGCGCCCGCGGTCGAACGCTGCGCGCAAAAGCTCGGCGGGCTCGACGGGCTGGCGCTGAATGTCGGCATTTCCTCTGGCCTGTCGCTGCCCAAGATGACGGCGGAAGCCTGGGACCGCGACTACGCCGTCAATGTGCGCAGCCACATGCTGTTCGCGCAGCAGGCGCTCGAGGTGATGGCGCCGGGCGGCGCGATCATCCTGATCTCCTCGATGGCGAGCCAGCGCGCCGGTGGGCGCAACCCGGCCTATGAATCCTCCAAGGCGGCGCAGATCGCGCTTGGGCGGGCGATCGCGCGGGCCGGCGAGGACAAGGGCATTCGCTGCAATGTGATCGCGCCCGGCTTCATGGACACGCCGATGGGCCGCGATGCCAGCCGCAGGCGATCGGACCGCGCCGTGACAGTGCCTTTCGGCCGCCAGGGCACTGGCTGGGAGGTCGCCTATGCTGCGCTGTTCCTGATTTCGAATGAATCCTCCTATGTGAACGCGCACACCCTGTTCCTCGATGCCGGCCACATGGGCGGAATCGTGCGTGGCTAGCCTGCAAACTGAGCATATCCCGGCCATTGCGCTCGTCGCGGCAATGCACAAATCTCTCCTCATCCGTCATTGTCTGGAACCATTTCACATGAGCCAACCGACCAAACTTCTCGAGCCCTACAAGCTTGGCCCGCTGACGCTGCCGAACCGCTTCGTGATGGCGCCACTGACGCGCAACCGCGCCGAACCCGGAAGCTTCGTGCCAAGCCCGCTCGCGGTGGACTATTACGGCCAGCGCGCCTCCGCCGGCCTTCTGATCACCGAGGCGAGCCAGGTCTCGCAGCAGGGCCAGGGCTATCAGGACACCCCCGGCATCTATTCGAAGGAACAGGTCGCGGCCTGGCGCAAGGTCACCGATCGCGTGCATGAGCGCGGCGGCCACATCTTCATCCAGCTCTGGCATGTCGGCCGTATTTCGCACACCTCGCTGCAGCCGAACGGCGGCGCGCCCGTGGCGCCGAGCGCGATCCGCGCCAAGACCAAGACCTTCGTGAACGGCACCTTCGCCGACGTGTCCGAGCCGCGCGCGCTGGAGCTGTCGGAAATCCCTGCCATCATCGAGGATTTCAAGCGCGGCACCGCGAATGCGCTGGCGGCCGGCTTCGACGGCGTCGAGATCCATGGCGCCAACGGCTATCTGCTCGACCAGTTCGCGAAGGACGGCACCAACAAGCGCACCGACGCCTATGGCGGTTCGATCGAGAAACGCGCCCAGCTGATGCTGGAGGTTTCCAAGGTAGTCGCCAAGGAGGCCGGCGCCGACCGTACCGGCATCCGCATCTCGCCGGTGACGCCGGCCAACGACGTCTCCGACAGCAATCCGCAACCGCTGTTCGACTACATTGTCGACCAGCTCAATGCGCTGAAGCTGACCTATATCCACGTCATCGAGGGCGCGACCGGCGGCCCGCGCGACATCGCACCGTTCGACTACGCCTCGCTGCGCAAGCGCTTCAAGCAGGCCTATGTCGCCAACAACGGCTACGACTTCGCGCTGGCGGAGAAGGTGCTGGAGGCGGGTGCTGCCGACCTGATCGCGTTCGGCAAGCCGTTCATCTCCAACCCCGACCTGGTCGAGCGGCTCAAGGCCGGCGCCCCGCTCAACGACTGGGACAAGGCAACCTTCTACGGCGGTGGCGCCAAGGGCTACACCGATTATCCGACGCTGAAGGCGACCGAAGCGGCGGAGTAACGTACACCAAAGCCTGTCATGCCCCGCGAAGGCGGGGCATCCAGTATTCCAGAGACGCCAGCGATTGATCGAGACGCCGCGGCGTACTGGATCGCCCGGTCAAGCCCGGCGATGACAACGGAGAAAACAGAAACGGCCGGGATCGCTCCCGGCCTTTCTTCATTGAGCGCACGCATTTGGATACCTATGCCTCGGCAGCCTCGCCGCTCTCCACCTCCTCCGCCACCATGCGGTCGAGGTTTCGATTGAGCCGCCGCAGCAGATCGAGCAGGGTCGCGGCTTCGGCCGCGCTGAAACCGGCCAGCGCACGGTCCTGATCGCGGTGCAACGCCTTGCGCGCGGCCGGCAGTTTGGCCCTGGCCGCCTTGGTCAGCGACACCAGCTGGCTGCGGCCATCGCCCGGCATCGGCCTCCGCTGCACCAGGCCATCGCGCTCCATCCGCGCCAGGATTTGCGCCATCGACGGCTGCTCGACCTTGGCGGCGCGGGCCAGATCGCGCTGTGACATCGCCTTGCCGTCGCGCAGCAGATAGATCACCGGCAATTGCCCGATGCTGAAGCCGTGCGGCTTCACGCGCCGTTCGCCGAGCCTGAGGAAGCTGCGCGAGGCCATGTTGACCAGCGGCGCCGGACGATCGAACAGGTCCCAGTCGGTCACGATCTCACCATTTACATAGGCGCCTATCTAGATTATATAGGCCACTATGTACCATGTTGTGAGCGTGGTGTCCATGAGTCCGAATCCAATTCGCATTGCCATCGTCGGCGCCGGCCCCGGCGGTCTGACGCTCGCCCGCCTGCTGCACGTTGCCGGGATCAAGACGTGTCTGTTCGAGCAAGACAGCTCGGCAACCGAGCGGCCGCAGGGCGGAACGCTCGACCTGCACGCCGAGAGCGGGCAGCTGGCGCTGGCGCGCGCCGGGCTCACCGACGGCTTCCTGCGTATCGCACGCTACGAGGATCAGGGCAGCAGGCTCTACACCAGCGATGGCCGGCTGCTGCTCGCGGATGACGACATGACCGGCGACCGTCCGGAGGTCGACCGCACGGCGCTGCGCGACCTGCTGCTGCAATCGCTGCCGCCGGATGCCATAGCCTGGGGCCGCGGCCTGCGCGAGGTCGCGCCGCGCGATGACGGCCGTTACGATCTCGTCTTCGACGATGCGCGCGAAGGGCCGTTCGATCTCGTGATCGGCGCCGACGGCGCCTGGTCCCGGGTGCGGCCGCTGGTGTCGCGCTATCAGCCGCAATACAGCGGGCTGACCTTCATCGAGTTCGGCATCGACGATGTCGACACGCAGCACCCTGCTCTGTCGGAGCTGGTCGGCCGCGGCAAGATGGGTGCAGAGAGCACCGGCCGCAGCCTGATGGTCCTGCGCAACGGCAACGCGCATCTGCGCGGCTATGCGATCTTCCGCGGGCCCGTTGAATGGGCCGAGCGGCGGTTCGACGTCACGTCGCCGGCCGCGGTGCGTCACGCGCTGCTCGGCGCATTCGCCGGATGGGCCGATGCCCTGCTCGACCTGCTCCGCGCCAGCAGTGATCAATTCGCGCTCCGGCCGATCCACGCGCTGCCGGTCGGGCATCATTGGACCAATCGCCCAGGCATCACCCTGCTCGGCGACGCCGCGCACCTGATGTCGCCGTTCGGCGGTGAGGGCGTCAACGCTGCGATGCTGGATGCGGTAGAGCTGGCGGCGCATCTGGTGGGATCAAAGGATTGGCGCGAGGCCGTTCGCGCCTACGAGGCCGGGATGTTCGTGCGCGTCGCCCAGCCCGCGGGCGAGGCCGCCGAAGCCGCCGCGACCGAGCTGTCGCATATCAGCCAGGAACTGACGCTGGCACACCACCAGGCGTACATGCAGATGCGTGCCGCAGCCGGCGACTGCGCCACGCGGTAAGCGCTGGTCATGAGTTCCGGCGCCGCATAGCATGGACCGCATCGAGCAAGCCTGAAGACGGTCGCGCACGGAATGAGCAAGGACAACGCCGAGGATATTGTTCGACGCGCCACCGCCGCATTCAACGGCGGCCGGCATGGCGAAGCGATCGAGCTCTGCGAGCGCGGCCTTGCGCGCCAGCCCGGCGAGCCGATGCTGAGCCATCTGCTCGCCGCCGTGTTGTTCGCCAAAGGCGAGATCGCACCGGCCCGCAGGCATATCGAGACCAGCCTGGCGCGGCGCCCGGACAATGCGGCGGCGCGGTTGCTCGCGGGGCGCCTCGCCCGCAGCGGCGGCGAATTCGATGCGGCACTGACGCATCTCGACCGCGCCATCGCGCTCAAGCCGCAGCGCGAGGCCTTCGTCGAGAAGGCACGCACGCTGGAGCTGGCCGGCCGCAAGGTGCAGGCCCGCGAGGCCTGGGAGGCGATCCTCAAGGCCATCCCCGAGCATCAGGAAGCCAATGCGAGGCTCGGCCGGCTTGCCTGGGAAGATGGCAATCTCGCCGATGCGGTGAGCCTGCTCGAGCGCGCTGTCGCGAGCGCGGCGCCGGCCTCGGTGTGGTTCGATCTCGGTGTCGCAAAGCAGGATCTGCGCGATCATGACGGCGCCGCACGCGCCTATCGCAAGGCGCTCAAGATCAAGCCGGATTACGCCGAAGCCGCGCTCAATCTGGGGATCACGCTGCAGGAGATCGGCGAGCCCGACGCCGCGATGCAGGCCTTCGCGCGCGCCTATGCCTTGCGTCCACAGCTGTTCGGATCGATCGCGATGGCGCTGACCTCGGCCCCGCACGGCCGGCTGTGGCTCGATGAGCGCGCGCTGCGTGCGGCGCTAGGTCACTAGCCGGCCGCGCTTGGCGCGGAAATGCTTGCGATAGACATTGGGTGCGGCCAACACCTCGCCGACGACCTTGGAATAGGCTTCACGGTGCGCATCGTCGAACGCTTCGAACACCAGTTCGGGAGCCGCGCGCGGCACTGCGAAGCATTGCACGACCGGCGTCCCTTTCGGCAACACGCCGGCGAAATCAGGCTGGGTCCAGACCGCCGGGAAATTGATCCCGCCGTCGTGAAACCGGTCGGCGTCGACTAGCCCCGAGATCACGCGGAATGGCAGGTCGTCGCGATTGACCGGATGGGTCGCGAACAGCGACCAGCCGGGCTCGAGCTCGATGGTCCAGAAGCTGTTGAATTTCAGCGCAGCCTGCCCGTTGGCGAACGGCGCGCCGGCGAATTGCGCGACGGGATGAAAGCTGAGCGGCGCGCGCGGATGGCCCTGCGTTGCCGGCTCCGGAATGTCCCAATCCCAGGCGAAGGCGCCGCGCTCGACCCTGACATCGCAAGGCAGCGGGATCATGACCCCATGGGCCATCGCATCGACGAAGGGCGGGCATTGCTTGACCGTGCGGATCTCGCGGTCGTGGATGTCGGAATGCGCCTTCGCCGGCATCGCACGCAGCCAATCGGGCAACGCGGTGCGGGCCGGGAACGGCCGCGGCAGATGATCGGCAAGCCGCGGGTCGCAGC
Source organism: Bradyrhizobium sp. USDA3010 (assembly GCF_056429065.1). NCBI lineage: Bacteria > Pseudomonadati > Pseudomonadota > Alphaproteobacteria > Hyphomicrobiales > Nitrobacteraceae > Bradyrhizobium > Bradyrhizobium sp. USDA3010. The sequence continues at coordinate 113,862 of NZ_JBWJZD010000017.1, read as the reverse complement.
GAAAAGTCATGCGCATGACGAAACTCCCCGATCATGATGCGATGACAAGGAGACGCATGATGATCTCATCGCGTCATTTGAGCACAATCCTGAACCGGTCTCCACAGCCACAGATCCAGCAAAAAAGGCCGGGATTGCTCCCGGCCTTTTGCAGTCTGCGGATGGCGGGCTGGTACGCCTTGCCGCCTTACTTCGCTTCGGCGCGCTTGGGCGGGGTCGCCGGCCACGACTTGATCAGCGTGTCGTAGTCGATCGTTTCGCCCTTCGGCTTCTCGTTCGCAAGCTTGCGCTGCGGAGCGATGGTGCCGTCCTTCTCGGCCTTCTTGTACCAGAACTCGGCGGTTTCCTTCTTGTTCAGCTTCGGTCCGCAGGCACCCTGCACACCTGACTTCTCAAGACGCTCCATCACCGAATCCTGGGCCGCGGCGAGCGCGTCCATCGCAGCTTGCGGCGTCTTCGCACCGGACGACGCATCGCCGATGTTCTGCCACCAGAGCTGAGCGAGCTTCGGATAGTCAGGCACGTTGTTGCCGGTCGGAGTCCACTGCACGCGCGCGGGCGAGCGGTAGAACTCGATCAGGCCGCCGAGCTTCGGCGCGCGCTCGGTGAACGACTTGTCCCAGATGTCGGATTCACGGATGAAGGTGAGACCAACATGGCTCTTCTTCAGGCTCGTCGTCTTGGACACGATGAACTGCAGATAGAGCCAGGCCGCCTTGCGGCGGTCAACCGGGGTCGACTTCAGAAGCGTCGCCGAACCCACGTCCTGGTAGCCGAGCTTCATGCCTTCCTTCCAGTACGAGCCGTGCGGCGACGGAGCCATACGCCACTTCGGCGTACCGTCCGCGTTCATCACGGGCAGACCGGGCTTCACCATGTCGGCGGTGAAGGCGGTGTACCAGAAGATCTGCTGGGCGATGTTGCCCTGCGACGGCACCGGACCCGACTCGGAGAAGGTCATGCCCTGTGCCTGCGGCGGAGCATACTTCTTCATCCAGTCCAGATACTTGACGATCGAATAGACCGACGCCGGACCGTTGACGTCGCCGCCACGCTCGACCGACGAGCCGACCGGACGGCAGCCTTCCATGCGGATGCCCCATTCGTCGACCGGCAGGCCGTTCGGGAGACCCTTGTCGCCGTTGCCGGCCATCGACAGCCAGGCGTCGGTGAAACGCCAGCCGAGCGAGGGATCCTTCTTGCCGTAGTCCATGTGACCATAGACGCGGACGCCGTTGACTTCCTTGACGTCGTTGGTGAAGAACTCGGCGATGTCCTCATAGGCCGACCAGTTCACCGGAACGCCGAGATCGTAGCCGTACTTGGCCTTGAACTTGGCCTTGTAGTCCGGGTTGGTGAACCAGTCGTAGCGGAACCAGTAGAGGTTCGCGAACTGCTGGTCGGGCAGCTGATAGAGGTGACCGTTCGGCGCCGTGGTGAACGACTTGCCGATGAAGTCGTCGACGTCGAGCATCGGATCGGTGACGTCCTTGGCTTCGCCCTTCATCCACTCGGTCAGGTCGACGGCCTGGCCATAGCGGAAGTGGGTGCCGATGAAGTCGGAGTCGTTGATCCAGCCGTCATAGACGTTCTTGCCGGACTGCATCTGGGTCTGGATCTTCTCGACGACGTCACCTTCCTGGATGATGTCGTGCTTGACCTTGATGCCGGTGATCTCCTCGAACGCCTTGGCGAGCGTGCGGGACTCATATTCGTGGGTGGTCAGCGTCTCGGAGACGACGTTGATCTCCATGCCCTTGAAGGGGGCAGCGGCCTTGATGAACCACTGCATCTCCTTCATCTGGTCGTCCTTGGAGAGGGTCGACGGCTGGAATTCGCTGTCGATCCACTTCTTCGCGGCCGCCTCGTCGGCGCGGGCCGGCGCGACAAGCGTGACCGATGCTGCGACGAGCGCGACCGCGCTGGTCATCGTCAAAAGCTTATCTTTAGTCATTCGTAAATGTCGCATTAGATTCCTCCGGTTGCAGCGACTAAATTCAGGCCCGGGTAGACCCCGGATCTGCTCTTTTTCGCGTTCTTCAGACGGTGCGAAAAATCACCACGGCTGAAAGAAGCGAAATTACCGTTCCGAGCCACAGGCTCGAAATCTCGACGCCCTCACCGATCGGCAGGGTGAAAATCGGATCGGTGCCGACGAGGCCGATCCACAGCAGGTGGATCACCGCCGCCAGCACCAGCGAGACGAACAGGCGGTCGCCGCGCGTGGTCGGAATGCGCAGCACGCCGACTCGCTCCGCCTCGGGATAGGCGATCGCGAGCCAGGTCATCATCCCGAGCGTAGAGGCAAGCAGCACGAAGAAGACCGCGGTAGGCCAGGTCCATGCCATCCATGCGATGCTGTCCATGTCTCAGCTCCTTCCGTACGGCATGCTGCGCCCCCTCTCCCATGGGGAGAGGGCTGCGGTGAGGGGGTACGGTCCATCGATAGAGTGAAACCCCTCACCCGGATTTGCGGCTTTGCGCCAAATCCGACCTCTCCCTTTGGGAGAGGCGAAACCCGGCGTTGTGCTGCCGCAGCGTGATCGCATCGTCATCCCTCACACCCGGCCGAGCGCGAAGCCGCGCGCGATGTAGTTGCGGACGAACCAGATCACCAGTGCGCCGGGGATGATGGTGAGCACGCCGGCCGCGGCAAGCAGGCCCCAGTCCATGCCGGCGGCCGATACCGTCCGCGTCATCACTGCGGAGATCGGCTTGGCGGCAACCGATGTCAGCGTGCGCGCCAGCAGCAGCTCGACCCAGGAGAACATGAAGCAGAAGAACGCGGCGACGCCGATGCCGCTCGCGATCAGCGGCACCAGGATCTTGATGAAGAAGCGCGGGAACGAATAGCCATCCAGGAAGGCGGTCTCGTCGATCTCGCGCGGCACGCCGGAGACGAAGCCTTCGAGGATCCACACCGCCAGCGGCACGTTGAAGATGCAGTGCGCGAGCGCAACCGCCCACGGCGTATCGAACAGGCCGATCGCCGAGTACAGGTTGAAGAACGGCAGCGCATAGACCGCCGCCGGCGCCATGCGGTTGGACAGCAGCCAGAAGAACAGGTGCTTGTCGCCGAGGAAGCGGTAGCGCGAGAACGCATAGGCTGCCGGCAACGCCACCGCGATCGAGATCACGGTGTTGATGACGACGTATTCCAGCGAGTTGATGTAGCCCGAATACCAGCTCTCGTCGGTGAAGATGCGCCGGTAGTGCTGCAGCGTCGGCGTATGCGGCCACAGCGTCATCGTCGAGACGATCTCGGCGTTGGTCTTGAAGCTCATGTTGACGAGCCAGTAGATCGGCAACAGCAGAAAGATCAGGAACAGCGCCATGATCAGGCGGCGGCCGGGGATCGAATGCATCACGCCGCTCCTCCCTTGACCGGACGCTCGCTGCCGGCATTGGTCATCACGGTGTAGAACACCCAGCACACGATCAGGATGATGAGATTGTAGGCCAGCGAGAGCGCGGCGGCCTTGCCGAGGTCGAACTGGCCGAGCGCGATCTTGACGAGCTCGATCGAGACGAAGGTCGTCGAGTTGCCGGGGCCGCCGCCGGTGACCACGAACGGCTCGGTGTAGATCATGAAGCTGTCCATGAAGCGCAGCAGCACCGCGATCAGCAGCACGCGGTTCATCTTCGGCAGCTGGATCGCCTTGAACACCGCCCAGCGCGAAGCGCCGTCGATCTGCGCCGCCTGATAATAGGCGTCGGGGATCGACTTCAGGCCGGCGTAGCAGAGCAGCGCGACCAGGCTTGTCCAATGCCAGACGTCCATCACGATCACCGTGACCCAGGCGTCGATGTCGTTGGAGACGTAGTTGTAGTTGAAGCCGAGGTGGTTCAGCGTATAACCGAGCAGGCCAATATCGGGCCGGCCGAAGATCTGCCAGATGGTGCCGACCACGTTCCACGGAATCAGCAGCGGCAATGCGAGGGTGACGAGGCAGGCCGCGACGCTCCAGCCCTCGCGCGGCATCGACAACGCGACGATGATGCCGAGCGGCACCTCGATCGCAAGAATCACGGCCGAGAAGAACAGGTTGCGGCCGAGCGAGGCCAGGAAGCGGCCGCCGAGATCGGTCGAAGGATCGAGCAGCTCCTTGAACCAGCCGACGCCGTTCCAGAAGAACTGGTTGTTGCCGAAGGTGTCCTGCATCGAATAGTTCACGACGGTCATCAGCGGCAGCACCGCCGAGAACGCCACCACCAGGAACACCGGCAGCACCAGGAACCAGGCTTTCTGGTTGATCGTCTTGTCCATCAGGCGACCCCTTCGACCAAATGGCTGTCGGCATAGACGTGGACGTTGGCGGGATTGAAGATCAGGCCGGCGGTATCGCCGGAGATCGAGAAGCCCGGCGGCACGCGCGCCGCAAGTTTGGTGTTGCCAACGCGGACGCGGGCGAACTGGATGCGCCCGAGATCGTCGATCCGCTCGATGGTGGCCGACAGCAGCCCCGACGCGGGTGCCGCGACATCGACAAATTCAGGCCGCACGCCGATCTCGATCTTCTTGCCGGCCGGCAGCACACCATAGTTTCGATGCAGCCCGATGACATGGCCGTCGATCCGCGCCTCGTGGCCTGAGACCTCGGCGGGCACGATGTTCATGCCGGGCGAGCCAATGAAGTAGCCGACGAAGGTGTGCGCCGGCTTGTCGAACAGTTCGGCCGGCGTGCCGCTCTGCACCACGCGGCCGTCATGCATGACGACGACGGTATCGGCAAAGGTCAGCGCCTCGGTCTGGTCGTGGGTGACGTAGATCATCGTGAGGTCGAGCTCGCGATGCAGCGCCTTTAGCTTCGAGCGCAGCTGCCATTTCAGCTCGGGATCGATCACCGTCAGCGGCTCGTCGAACAGCACGGCGGCGACGTCGGAGCGCACCAGGCCGCGACCGAGCGAAATCTTCTGCTTGGCGTCGGCGGTGAGCCGCGTCGCCTTGCGGTTGAGGTACGGCGTGAGGTCGAGCAAATCGGCGATCTGCCTGACCCGCGCATCGACCTCGGCCTTTGCCACGCCACGGTTCTTCAGCGGGAAGGCCAGGTTCTGCCCGACCGTCATGGTGTCGTAGATGACAGGGAACTGGAACACCTGCGCGATGTTGCGCTTCTGCGTCGACAGCGGCGTGATGTCCTGGCCGTCGAACAGGATCTTGCCGCGCGACGGCGTCACGATGCCGGAAATCAGGTTCAGCAGCGTGGTCTTGCCGCAGCCGGAGGGCCCGAGCAGCGCATAGGCGCCGCCCTGCCGCCAGGTCATCGTCACCGGCTTCAGCGCAAAGGATTCCAGCGGCGCGTCATTGCCGCTGTAGGATTGCGCGAGATCGACGAGGTCAATGCGAGCCATCGGGCATCTCCCTCAATTGCTCTTGCCGGCTGACGTGCGTGCCGCAAGCGAACTGCCGTACAATTCGCTAGCAAACGCGGTCGCGGGCGACGCGACCAGGCGGTCGGCGGCGTCAAACACAAAGATATTCTCTGGATCGAGCGCGGCCTCGAGCACCTGCCCGGGTTCATATTCGTGCACGCCGTGCAGCACCGCGACCCAGTTCGAATCGTGGACGTGAACGTGCACAAAGCTCTCCGACCCGGTAATCTCGGTGACCGTCACGGCGGCGGAGAATTTGTGGCGGCCGGGCACGACGCTCCCGACCTCGAGCTGGTGCGCACGGAAGCCGATCTTGTACGTGCCGTCAGGCAGATTGGCGTACAGCCCCACCGCGGGCGCCTGCTCGCCGCCGGCATAGATCACCCGGTCGCCCTTCTTCTCGATGCCGATGATGTTGAGGGGCGGATCGGAGAACACCTGCGCGACCCGCAGCGTATCGGGATGGCGGTAGACCTTCGGCGTGGCGCCGGCCTGCAGCGCCTGGCCTTCCCACATGCACACCGTGTCGCCGCCGAGCAGCAGCGCCTCCGACGGTTCGGTGGTGGCGTAGACGAAGATCGCACCCGATGCCTCGAAGATCCGCGGCAGCTCGGCGCGCAGTTCCTCGCGCAGCTTGTAGTCGAGGTTGGCGAGCGGCTCGTCGAGCAGCACGAGGTCGGCGCCCTTGACCAGCGCGCGCGCAATCGCGGTGCGCTGCTGCTGGCCGCCGGAGAGCTGCAGCGGCGTCCGCTTCAGATAGGGCTCGAGCCGCAACAGGCTGGCCGCCTCCGCCACCCGCTGCTCGATCTCGGCCTTCGGCTTGCCCTGCACCCGCAGCGGCGAGGCGATGTTCTCGTAGACCGATAGCGAGGGATAGTTGATGAACTGCTGATAGACCATCGCCACCGAGCGCTGCCGCACGTCGGCGCCGGTGACGTCCTTGCCGTCGACCAGCACGCGGCCGGTGGTCGGCTTGTCGAGGCCGGCGAGCAGCCGCATGATCGAGGTCTTGCCCGAGAGCGTCGGCCCGAGCAGCACGCTGAGCGTGCCACGCTCCAGCGTCAGCGAAACATCGCGGATGGTCTGGATGCCATCCACGGTTCGCGTGACGTTCTGCAGTGTAACGCTCATGCCCGTCCTCCCGCTTCGCGGAGGGGACGTTCACCTGACGCGCGGTTGGCGACCATCCACTCGTCGAGCGCGGCGATTTCACCCGCCGCCATTCGCAAGCCCAGCTTGGATCGTCGCCAGACGACATCGTCCGCTGTCCGCGCCCATTCGTTCGCCATCAGGTACCGGACTTCACTCTCCGTCAAGGTGGCGCCGAAGGCGCGGCCGAGATCATCAGCCGTTGCTGCATTGCCCAAGACCTTGTTGGCGCGCGTGCCATAGGCGTGGGCGAGACGGTTGGCGTGGGACTGTGCGAGGAACGGATAGTTGCGAACCAGCTCGGCGCTCAGCGCGGCGACCGCGGAGACGTCCATGTCGCCGCCGGGCAGCGGCGCCTTGCCGGTCCAACCCTCCTGCGCTTTCGCGCCGCGGAGATAGGGCGACAGCCGCTCCAGCGCCTCTTCGGAGAGGCGGCGATAGGTGGTGATCTTGCCGCCATAGATCGACAGCAGCGGCGCACCGCCGGGCGTATCGAGCTCGAAGACATAGTCGCGGGTCGCGGCCTTGGCTTCGCTCGCGCCGTCGTCATAGAGCGGACGCACCCCGGAGTAATTCCAGACCACGTCCTCGGGCTTCACCGGCTTGGCAAGGTATTCGCTGGCGGAGGCACAGAGATACTCGATCTCCTCGCGCGTCGCCTTCACCTTGGCCGGATCGCCGTCATAGTCACGATCGGTGGTGCCGATCAGCGAGAAATCGTTCTGGTAGGGAATGACGAAGATGATGCGGCCGTCGGCATTCTGGAAGATGTAGGCGCGGTCGTGGTCGTAGAGCTTCGGCACGACGATATGCGAGCCCTGCACCAGCCGCACCTTGGCCCGCGCGTTGACGCCGACACCGGTGGCGAGCACCTGCTCGACCCAGGGACCGCCGGCGTTGACCAGCACGCGCGCCTTGATGGTGTCGCGCGCGCCGGTGGCGCCGTCCTCGACCGTGACGTGCCAGACGCCGTCGATCTGCCTGATCTCCACCGCGCGGGTGCGGGTGCGAATCTCGGCGCCGCGATCGGCGGCATCGCGCGCGGTCAGCGCCACCAGCCGCGCGTCGTCGACGAAGCAATCGGAATATTCAAAGCCCTTGGTGTAGCGCCCGGGGATCAGCGGCTTGCCGACCACGTCGCGCGTCAGGTCGACCGAGCGCGTCGCCGGCAGCAGGTGCCGGCCGCCGATGTGGTCGTAGAGGAATAGGCCGAGCCGCAGCAGCCAGGCCGGGCGCAGGCCGGCGTGGTGCGGCAAAACGAAACGCAGCGGGCGAATGATATGCGGCGCGATCTGCCAGAGGATCTCGCGCTCGATCAGCGCCTCGCGCACCAGGCGAAACTCGTAATACTCGAGATAACGCAGACCGCCATGCACCAGCTTGGTCGACCAGGACGACGTCCCGCTGGCCAAGTCATTCATTTCACAGAGGAAAACAGAATTGCCCCGGCCCGCCGCATCGCGCGCGATGCCGCAGCCATTAACGCCGCCTCCAATGATGGCGAGGTCGTAAATTCGGTCCAAAGAACGCTTCCCCCGGCAACCGTTTTCGCTTTGACGGTTTTACTTTCGGATTGGAGTAGATCACAACCGAAAACGAAAGCAAAGTGAAAATGGGGAACTTTAGCTGGGGATTTTTTGGGCGACGTGATCGCCGCAGGGGCAGCAAACTGGTTCGGCGTTCCCCGGCAGCAGGTCCGTCGCTCCGAGGTGCGAGCGTCAGCGAGCCTCGAAGGGTGCGCGGCCGCAGTGTTGGCCGTTCACCCTTCGAGACGCGCGCAAGAGCGCGCTCCTCAGGATGACGGGGAGAAAGCTTTGCGTGCGGCTGCGTCGCATTCGGCTGTCATGCCCCGCTTCAAGCAGGGCATCCAGTACGCCCGCGGCGTCGCGGCTCAAGCGCGAATGTCTCTGGAATATTGGATCGCCCAGTCGAGCCGGCGACGACAGCGAGAGAATGCGAATTACGCGCTGCGCAGCGTCGCGGGTGCGGCGTCGGCGCCGTTGTCGTCGATATCGGCCTGCGGCTTGTCCATCGCGACGACCACCTCGATGCCGCGGCTGTGGCAGATATTGGCGAGGCCTGCGGGCAAGGGCGAATCGGTGACGAAGGTCTGGATCTGGCTCATATGGGCGATCCGCACCGGCGCGCTGCGGCGGAGCTTGGTCGCATCGGACACCAGCATCACGTTGCGCGCGTTGGCGATGATCGCCTGCGCCACCTGCACCTCGCGATAGTCGAAGTCGAGCAGCGCGCCCTCCTCGTCGATCGCGGACGCGCCGATGATCGCGTAATCGACCTTGAACTGGCCGATCAGCTGCGTCGCGGTGGAGCCGACCACGGCACCGTCGGCGCGCCGCACCGTGCCGCCGGCCACCACCACCTCGATGCGCGGATGACGGTACAGCAGCATCGCGACGTTGAGGTTGTTGGTAATGACCAGCAGGTCCTCATGCGAGGTCAGCGCGCTGGCGACCTCTTCCGTGGTGGTGCCGATATTGATGAACAGCGAGCAGCCGTTCGGAATCCGCGCGGCCGCGGCGGCGCCGATCGCCTTCTTTTCCTCGGCGGCGACGAAGCGGCGCGCCTCATAGGCGAGGTTCTCGACGCCCGAGGCGATGATCGCGCCGCCATGGATGCGGGTCAGGGACCGCTCGTCGCAGAGATCGTTGAGGTCCTTGCGGATGGTCTGCGCCGACACCTCGAATCGCTTGGCAAGGTCCTCGACCATGACCCGGCCGAAAGCGCGTGCAATGTTGAGGATTTCAGTCTGGCGATGGGAGAGTCCGGCCACGGCGGCCCCCTTGAAACGGCGACGGTTGGAGCACGATCTTTTCGGAAAACCGGCTTCCACTTTTCCGGATCGTGCTCTAGCCCATGGTGCGACCGTTCGGCACGGAGGTCAACGAGCAAGCATCGACGGGGTTAAGGACTGCGTTGCAGCAATGTCGAGCCGGCAACGTTTCGGCACAATGCCTCACCAAGCCATTTCCTCACCAAGACATGGCGGATGCAACCAGGCGAATCAATTCCGGATCATCGAATGCCGCCGCGCTGGCAACCGCGCCGGCCGCGAGCAGATCGGCATGACCGAGCCCGGTTCGCATCCCGATCGTCGCGATGCCCGCCGCCGTCGCGGACTGGATGCCGGAGCGCGAATCCTCGAACGCGAGCGAAGCCTGCGCCAACGCGCCTGCGACGCGCAGCCCCTCCAGATAGGGCAATGGATGCGGCTTTCCGTGCGCCAATTCATCGCCGATCACGACCGCCTTGAAACGGTGCGCGATACCGAGTCCCGAGAGCAGCAGTTCGGCGTTCGGGCGCGGCGCATTGGTCACCGCCACCATCGGCACGCCGGCGCGATCGGCCCGGTCGAGCAGCGCCATCAGCCCCGGCACCGGCACGATCTGGCCGGAGACCAATTCGCGGAAGATCCGCTCCTTCTCGCCGAGGATGCTGGCGCGGCGGTCGGGCGATTCGTGGGCGAGGAAACGCTCTCCGATCGACGCATTGGAGAAGCCTTGCAGCTCCTTGCCGAAGCGCGCGTGATCGAAGCTGTGTCCATGGGGGCCGAGCACCCGGTTGAACGCCGCCAGATGCAGCGGATCGGTGTCGGCTAGCGTGCCGTCGATATCGAACAGCAGCGCCTTGCCTCGTGTGTGCGGCATCCGAAAAAGTTCCGTGAGTTCGGATGCATCAATACAGACTCTCGCGGCGCGCGCAAACGGCGGATCGCGTGGCTCCTCATCAGGAGGCCATCTGCAGATCCTCGCCGGCGACCAGCCGTCGCGCCGCGCGCTCGGCCTCGCGTGCGTTGCGGAAGATCTGGCCCTCCAGGGCTTGGAACCGGCGCGAAGCCGCGAAAAACGCGTAACCCCTGGTATCGCGCACCACGATACCCGCGGTCTCGGAACTTACTTCGATGACGTAGCAGTCTGACATTATCGGCCTCGGTTTGATTCCGCGCCGACAACGGCATCGCCGCCCGTTTGTTCCTGAGTTTTTTGCGAAGCGAAGCGCCATTTTTTGCAGCCACGCCGCGCTCCAGTCTCAGTTTCGACGCGTTTTCTCTTGCGCCGAATCAGCGGCGTTTTCGCGCAAAAGACGTCAGGTCGAAATCGTCGCCCCATCGCGCTGGATCGGTTGCGGACGGCCCTGATCGTCGATCGAGACGTAGGTGAAATTGCCGTCGGTGACGAGGATCGACTGCTGCTCGCGGCGGCGCAGCACCCAGGCTTCGAGATGCACCGTGATCGAGGTGCGGCCGACGCGCACCAGATTGGCGTGCACCGAAACGAGATCGCCGACATAGACCGCCTTGCGGAAGTTCATCGCCTCGATCGCGACCGTCACGGTGCGGGACTTCGCCAGCTTGGAAGCGAACACGCCGCCGCCAACGTCCATCTGGCTGAGCAGCCAGCCGCCGAAGATGTCGCCATTGGCGTTGGTGTCGGCCGGCATCGCCAGCGTGCGGATGCAGAGATCGCCCTGCGGCTCGTTGCCGCTGATCGGCGGTGCGTGAACATGCGTTTCAGGCGCTTGGGTATCGGTCACTTGAAGGTCTCCCAGCCTGCATCGGGTGCGAAACGATCGCCGAACTTCTGCGTCAGCGCGCGCAGCGCGGATACGACAGCCTCGACGCCGCGCGTGCGCGCGTAGTTGAGCGGACCGCCGCGGAACGGGGCGTAGCCGGTGCCGAAGATCATCGCGCCGTCGACCATATCGGGGTCGTCGACGATACCCTCGCGCAAGGCGGCGATGCAGACATTGGAGATCGGCAGCACCAGCCGATCGATCATCTCGTCGCTCACTTTCGGACCGGTCTCCGGCAGCGGCGCCTTCTCCGCCTTGCCGTCCTTCCAGGTGTAGAAGCCCTTGCCGGTCTTGCGGCCGAGTTCGCCCTTCGCGACCTTCTCGCGCAGCCAGGCCGGCGTCGGCGGCAGGCTGTCGCCGAACTTCGAGCGCAGCATGTCGCCGACATCGAGGCAGATATCGAGGCCGACCTGGTCGGCGAGCTCGATCGGCCCCATCGGCATGCCGAACTCGACGGCAGCCGCGTCGATCAGGCGCTGGTCGGTCTTCTCGTCCAGCATCATCATCGCTTCCAGCATGTAGGGCGTCAGCGCGCGGTTGACGAGGAAACCCGGCGAGCTCTTCACCGGCAGCGGCAGGCGATCGATGGCGCCGACAAACGCAAGCGCCTCCTTGAGCATCGCGGCATCGGTGCCGTCATGGCTGACGACCTCGACGAGTTGCAGCCGCGACACCGGGTTGAAGAAATGCAGGCCGAGCAGCCGCTCCGGCCGTGCCAGCGTGGTGCGCAGATCCTGCAAGGGGATGCTCGACGTATTGGTGGCGAGGATCGCGCCCTGCTTCATCTTCGGCTCGAGGCCGGCATAGACCTTCTGCTTGAGCTCGAGCTTCTCCGGCACCGCCTCGATGATCAGATCGGCGTTGCGAACGCCCTCGCCGTCCATGTCGGGGATCAGCCGGTCCAGCGCGTCGCGCTGGTCGATCTTCCTGCGCATGATCTTGCCGAACAGCTCGGCGGCGCGCTTCATCGCGCCCGCGATCGGCTCGGCCTTCATGTCGGCGAGCGTGACGCGCATGTCCTGGCTGGCGCACCAGGCCGCAATATCGCCGCCCATCGCGCCGGCGCCGATGACATGGATGTGCGCAACCTTGTTGCCGCCGCCGGCCGCCTTCTTCATCTGCTCGCGCAGGAAGAACACCCGGATCAGATTCTGCGCTGATGGCGTCACCATCAGATTGGCGAAGGAGGCCTTCTCCGCATTCAGCATCGCCGAGCGGTTGCCGGCGTGCTTCTCCCAGAGCTCGATCAGCGCATAGGGCGCCGGATAATGCTTGCGCGGCGCGGCCTTCTCCGCCTCGCTGCGCATCCGCGAGGCAAGCAAGCCCCTGACCGGACCAAGATTAAGGATCGAATTGCGCATGCCGGGCTTGGCGCGCTTCAGCCGGCCGAACACCGCATCCTTCACCGCGTTGCGGACGTGGCGCTCCTGGGTGATCGCGTCGACCAGGCCGAGCGACTTGGCGCGGCGCGCGTCGATCGTCTTGCCGGTCAGCATCAAGGTCATCGCCTGCATCGGGTTGACCAGTTCGGTGAAGCGCACCGTGCCGCCGAGGCCGGGATGCAGGCCGAGCATCACCTCGGGGAAGCCGAATCTGGCATCGTCGATCGCGATCCGCATCTGGCAGGCCAGCGCGACCTCGAGGCCGCCGCCGAGACAGAAACCGTGGATCACGGCGACCGAGGGCACGCGCAATGCCTCGAGCCGGTCGATCACCGCATGGGCGCGGCCGATCTCGGTCTCGACCGCCCGCGGGTCGCTGGCGCCGCGAAATTCATTGACGTCGGCACCGGCGATGAAGCCGCTCTTCTTCGCGGAGCGCACCACGAGGCCGGTGGGCCGCTGGTTCTCCAGCGCCGCGACAACGGCATCGAGCTCCTCGAGCAGATCGGCGGACAGCGTGTTGGCGCTGGTGCCGGCGCGGTCGAACAGCAGCCAGGCAATGCCGTCCTCGTCGCGCGTTAGCTTGAAATTCTTGTACGGGCTGTCGGCGGCCGGCTTCGGCCCGAGCTCGAGCACGCGATCGGCGAGAACGTCCATGATCCGTGAATCCATGATCACACCGTCTCTATCAACATCGCGCCGCCCTGCCCGCCACCGATGCATTCGGTGGCGACGCCGCGCCTGGTGCCGAGCCGCTTCATCGCGTTGACCAGATGCAGCACGATACGGTTGCCGCTGGTGCCGACGGGATGGCCGAGGCTGATCGCGCCGCCGTCGACGTTCAACTTCGCGCGGTCGATCTCGCCGGCCGCGCCGTCGAGCCCCAAAATCTCGCGGCAGAATTTGTCGTCGTTCCAGGCGGCGAGACAGCCGAGCACCTGCGTCGCAAAGGCCTCGTTCAGCTCCCAGGTCTCGACCTCTTGCAAGGTCAGCCCGTTGCGTTTGAGCAGTGCGCTCGCCGACAGCACTGGACCGAGGCCCATGATCGACGGATCGAGCGCCGACCACTGGCTGTCGAGGATCACGGCCTTCGGCGTCAGCCCATGCTTTGCCACCGCAGTCTCGGATGCCAGGATCACCCAGGAGGCGCCGTCGGTGATTTGCGAGGAATTGCCGGCGGTGACCTGGCCCCACGGGCGCTCGAACACCGGTTTCAGCTTTGCCAGCGTTTCGGCTGTCGAGTCCGGGCGGACGCCGTCGTCATGGTCGTAGAACTTGCCGTCGCGGGAGAACGCGGTCTCGACCTCGCCCTTGAGGAAGCCTTGCTTCTGCGCGTTGGCGAGCCGCTGATGGCTCTCGGAGGCGTAAGCGTCGGACTGCGCGCGGGTGATGCCGAAGAGATGGCCGACCTTCTCGGCGGTCTGGCCCATGTTCAGTTCGGTGATCGGATCGGTCAGCCCGCGCTCGAGGCCGATGATCGGCTTGAAGTAGCTCGGCTTCACCTTCAGTGCCGCCGCGATCTTGGCTCCTAATCCCTTGGCGCCGGCAAAGCCGGCAAACCAGCGCACGCCGGAATTCGGCCAGACCAGCGGCGCGTGGCTCAGCGCCTCGGCGCCGCCGGCGAGGATCAGGTCGGAGATGCCTTCGCGGATGTAGCGGTAGCCGGTGTCGATCGATTGCATGCCGGAGCCGCAATTGATCTGCACCGTGAAGGCGACCATCTGCTCGCCCATGCCGAGCCGGAGGGCTGCGACCCGCGCCGGGTTCATCTCGTCGGCGATGACGTTGACGCAGCCGAGGATGACCTGATCGAAAGCGGTGGGCGCGAAAGGCTGCCGCGCCAGCAACGGCCGGCCGCATTGCACGGCGAGATCGACCGGGGTGAACGGGCCGGGACCGGAACGCGCCTTCAGGAACGGCGTCCGGCTGCCGTCGACGATAAAGACTGGTCGCGCCATCAGCTCGCCGCCCTCTGCTCACCAAGCTCCTGGAAGAACTGATGCACGTCGGCGGTTTTCTTGTAAATCGGGGACAGCGCCTCGGGCGCAAAATCATCGACCTCGATGACCTTGGCCACGGCCTCATGGGCGGCGGCGAGCTTCTCGCCGTCGGCCTCGGTGATGACGCCTTTCTTGACGGCCTCCTTCCAGTCGTGCAGCCGCGCCGCGCGCAGCTGCTTGGCCGCATCCTCGGACTCGGTGACAAGGCGGAAGGCCTTTTCCAGCCGCGCGATGCCGCCGTCATCCTCGACAAAGGCGAGATCCGGCGTCAGGCGGTCGCGTGCCGCCGACGGCGACAGCACGAGTTGTGCGCAGAGATGCACGACGCGGTCAGACGGCCCCGTGACGCGCGCGCCGAACGGCTGGATCAGGAATTTCAGCATCCATGCCACCGGGCGGCTCGGCAGATTGGCGAGGATCTCCGCAAAGCGGTTCTCGATGGTCTTGAAGCCGGATGCCATGCACCATTGGAGCGCGGGAAGATCCTCCTTCTGCCGCCCCTCGTCCTGCCAGCGTTTGAGCGCGGCAGAAAGCAAGTAAAGCTCCGACAGGATGTCGCCGAAACGCGCCGACAGCATCTCCTTGCGCTTCAGAGCGCCGCCGAGCGTGAGCAGCGCCATATCGGCGCACAGCGCGAACGCCGACGAGTAGCGCGAGAGCTGGCGATAGAACTCCGTTGCGTCACCGGCATCCGGCGCCGGTGCGAACAGGCCAAAGCTCCAGCTGCGGCCCCAGGCGCGGAACATGGTCGCAAAGCTGTGGCCAACATGTTTCCAGAACGCGGTGTCGAACGCAGTCAGGCCCTTGTCGCGATCGGTCTCGCTGAGCGCGTTCATCTCCTGCAAGAGATAGGGATGCGCGCGGATTGCGCCCTGCCCGAACACGATCAGGTTGCGGGTCAGGATGTTGGCGCCCTCGACCGTGATACCGACCGGTACCGAACGGTAGAGCCCGCCGAGATAGTTCTGCGGCCCGTCGATGACAGCCTTGCCGCCATGGATGTCCATGGCGTCGTCGATCGCGATCCGCATCCGCTCGGTGGCGTGCAGCTTCATGATCCCCGAGATGACGGCGGGGTGATGCCCCTCGTTCAGCGCGGCGCAGGTCAGCCGCCGCGCGGCGTCGAGCAGATAGGCGGTGCCGGCGATGCGCGCGAGCGGCTCCTCGATGCCCTCGAATTTCGAGATCGAGATGCCGAACTGCTCGCGGACGCGGGCATAGGCGCCGGTGGTGCGCGCGGCGTAGGCGGCGCCGGCGGCCGACAGCGACGGCAGCGAGATGCCGCGGCCGGCGGCGAGCGCCGTCATCAGCATCTTCCAGCCCTGCCCCAGGCGCTCTTGGCCGCCGATGATGTAGTCGAGCGGGATGAAGACGTCGCGGCCCCAGTTCGGACCGTTCTGGAACACCTGCATCGCCGGCAGATGGCGCTGGCCGATCGAGACGCCCGGCAGATGGGTCGGGATCAGCGCGACCGTGATGCCGAGCTCGTCCTCGCTGCCGACCAGGTGATCGGGATCATAGGCCTTGAAGGCGAGGCCGAGCAGCGTCGCCACTGGCCCCAGCGTGATGTAGCGCTTGTGCCAATTCAGCTTCAGCCCAAGCACCTCGCGGCCTTCGAAATTGCCCTTGCAGATGATGCCGGTGTCGATCATCGAGGCGGCGTCCGAGCCGGCCTCCGGGCTGGTCAGCCCGAAGCAGGGAATGTCCTGGCCCGCGGCCAAACGCGGCAGCCATTTGTCCTGCTGCTCCTTGGTGCCGAAGCGCATCAGGAGTTCGCCCGGCCCGAGCGAGTTCGGCACCATCACGGTGACGGCCGCGGTCAGCGAGCGCGAGGAAATCTTGCGCACCACTTCGGAATGCGCATAAGGCGAGAAGCCGAGGCCGCCGAATTCCTTCGGGATGATCATGCCGAAGAACTTCTTCGCCTTGATGAAGGCCCAGACCTCCGGCGGCAGATCGCGCCATTCCCAATTGATCTTCCACTCGTCGAGCATCGCGCAGAGCTCGTCGACCGGACCGTGCAGGAAGGCGTTCTCCTCGTCGGTCAATTTGGCCGGCGCGAACGCCAACAATTTCGACCAGTCGGGATTGCCGGTGAAGAGATCGGCGTCCCACCAGACGTCGCCGGCTTCCAGCGCCTCGCGCTCGGTATCCGACATGGTCGGCAGCACGCCACGCGCCCAGGAAAAGATCGGCTTGGAAAGGTAATCGCGGCGGAAGCTCATGGTGGGGTCCTCATGGATCGGCGCGGGTAGCTGATATTATCGGAAAGTGCCGGTCACGGGTGAACACTTCGCCCTGCAAATAAAGCGAAATTGACGCGGCCAGGCCGCCGTTTGTTAACGGCAGGCCGCGCGTTCAGTTCCGAAAGCTGAGCTGCGACAATCAGGTAGCCGAAGGGGTGGCGAATTCACCTCTCCCTTGGGAGAGGTCGGCGCGCAGCGCCGGGTGAGGGGTTACGGTCTCTCGTGAGAGCAGCGCCCCCTCACCCGATTTGCTGCGCAAATCGACCTCTCCCCGCTGGGGAGAGGTGGAGTAAAGATCGCGGCTAGGCCGGCCCGGCGCCCTGGGTCGCGGTATAGACCGCGTAGAGCGACTGGCTTGCGGCCATGAACAGGCGATTGCGCTTGGGGCCGCCGAAGGTGATGTTGCCGCAGACCTCGGGCAGCCGGATGCGGCCGAGCAGTTTGCCTTCCGGCGACCACACCGTCACGCCGTTGTAACCGACCGCGCGGCCGGCATTGCTCGAGCACCAGACATTGCCGTTGACGTCGCAGCGGATGCCGTCCGGTCCGCACTTCACGCCGTCGATCATGAAGTCGCTGAACCGCTTGCCGTTGACGGGCTTGTTGTCGGCGCCGACATCGAACACGAAGACGTCGCCCTTGCCGCCCCGGCCGGTGTCGCCCGGTCCCTTGCCGGTCGAGACGACATAGAGCTTCTTGTAGTCCGGCGAGAAGCAGAGGCCGTTCGGATCCGGCACCTGATCCTCGCTCACCACGAGATCGACGCGGCCCGAGGGATCGATGCGATAGCAATTGGTCGGCAGTTCGCGCTTGGCCGCCACGAAGCCCGCCGGCTGGCCGATCCGCGGATTGAGCTTGCCGGCGGAATTGCCCGGTCCGCCCGCCGCGTCAGGCTCGCCCTCGTAGAGCTGGCCGCCATAGGGCGGATCGGTGAACCAATAGCTGCCGTCGGGATGCGCGACGATGTCGTTCGGCGAGTTCAGCCGCTTGCCTTGATAGTTATCGGCCAGCACCGTCGCAGTGCCGTCATTCTCGTAGCGCGTCACCCGGCGGGTGAGATGTTCGCAGGAGAGCTGGCGGCCCTGGAAGTCGAACGAATTGCCGTTCGAGTAGTTCGACGGCGTGCGGAACACGCTGACATGGCCGTCATCCTCCGACCAGCGCATCTGCCGGTTGTTCGGGATGTCGCTCCACAGGAGATAGCGGCCCTGCGAGCTCCAGGCCGGGCCCTCCGCCCACAACAGCCCGGTATGGAGACGTTTGATCGAGGTGTTGGGCTGGGCAAGATCGTCGAAGGACGGATCGACCGCGATGATGTCGGGGTCCCAGAAATAGGTGGTCGGCGCACCGCGCGGACTAAAGTCGCGCGGCGGGCTGGTGATGGTTGTCGGCGGTCCGACCGGCGCGGGCGCGTTCTGGGCCAGCGCGCTGCTGACGCCGGCTGCGGCAGCGGCCGCCCCCACCGCCAATCCCTGGACGAGTGTTCGACGTGAAACGTTCGGATCGCGCCGTTCTTGTTTCTGACCGCTGTGCGCGCCGTTTGAACCGCTCCGCTCCTGGCGTGTCATCGCATCCTCCCACTGTGTTGGCCGGCCGTTGATCCGGCCTGGCGCGCGGGAGGTTAGACCGCTCGCTCTGAGGTTGCGAGTGACGGTTTTTCATCACTGGGCGCCGAAATTTCACATTGTCGTGGTTCCCGCTTCCGTCATTGCGAGGAGCGAAGCGACGAAGCAATCCATCCATCCCTGTGCGGAGAGATGGATTGCTTCGCAGAGCCTGTCATCGGGCGCGCGTTCGCGCGACCCGTTGGCTCGCAATGACGGCTGGACGGACAATATCAATCCGGCCGGATCATCTCGAACATGTTTTCCGGCTTGATCTCGAAATAGTCGCCGCGGCGGCCGGCGCGGACGATCGGGTGGGCGAGACCGGTCTGATAGACCCCGTCCTTGATGAAGGCCTTGTCGATGTGGACGGCGACCACCTCGCCGAGCGTCAGCCAGGCCTCGGCCTTCTTGCCGTCGGCGCCCTGGAGCTGGACGATCTGACTCACCTTGCATTCGAACGACACCGGGCTCTCGGCGACGCGCGGCACGTTGACGAGCTTGCCGGCAACCTGCGTCAGCCCTGCGAGCCTGAACTCGTCGACATCGCGCGCGACATGCGCCGCGGTCGCATTCATGTGCTTGGCGAGATCCATCGTCGCCAGGTTCCAGACGAACTCGCCGGTGTCCTGGATGTTGGCGACGCTGTCCTTCCAGTTGGTGGAGGAGAAGCCGATGATCGGCGGCACGTAGCAGAAGGCGTTGAAGAAGCTGTAGGGCGCGAGGTTGATGTTGCCGCCCTTGTCGCGCGAGGAGATCCAGCCGATCGGCCGCGGCGCCACGATGGCGTTGAACGGATCGTGCTTCAGGCCGTGGCCATTCTTCGGCTCGTAGAAATGCAGGTCTTTGGCGGTCACGCTGGGCCCCTCTCACGGTAGCCCGGATGGAGCGCAGCGCAATCCGGGACTCGTCTCACACGTGGAAGCATCCCCGGATTGCGCTGCGCTCCATCCGGGCTACGATTTCGCTTCGCTTGCAATGCGGGAAGAGTCAACTGACGAAAACGTCAGTGCCGGCGCTCAATTGGCGGGGATGCGCGGCGACAGGCCGGCGATCACGAAATCGATCATCTGGTCGATGGTCGGGCCCGGCTTGGTCGCGCATTGGGCGATCATCTGCGGATGGAAAAACCGCATCATCGCCGTGCCGGCACACAGCGCGGCGACTTCGAGGTCGTCGACCTCGAACTCGCCCGTCGCCACGCCTTGCGCGATCACCTCGCCGATGGTGTGGCCGATCGTTTCCATATGGGTGACGCAGACCTGCCAATCCTCCTGCATCGCGATCTCGACCATCTCGTGCAACTTGGAATCGTCGACATAGCGCTCTGTATTCATGCGATTGATCGTCTTCATCATTTGGCGCATGCGCGCCGCTGCCGGCCCTTCCGATCGCGCGATGCGCTGGGCCTCAACCTCGACCCCGCCCATCAGGCCGCGCGCCACGCCTTCGTGGATCGCCTTCTTCGAATCGAAGAAGCGATACACGTTGGCGGGGCTCATCCGCAGCTCTTTGGCGATGTCGGCGACCGTGGTCTTCTGATAGCCGATCTGCCGGAACAAGCGCTCCGCCACCACGAGAATCCGCTCGCGGGTGTCGGTTTCGCTATGTTCCGAGATCAGTGTCATGTTGGCCTGCTCAATCTTCAATTATTCGGCCGCCTCAGCAAGTGGAAATGCGAGTTGCCCCTCACCCGCATGCTGCGGCGCAGTATTGACTTGCTCGGGGCCGCTTTCGTCCAGGGTCTTGCGGAACCAGAGGGCGTAAAGGCCCGGCAGATACAGCAAGGTCAGGAAAGTCGCAACAAACAAACCGCCCATGATGGTGATCGCCATCGGGCCCCAGAACGCCGAGCGCGACAACGGGATCATGGCGAGGATCGCCGCGAGCGCGGTCAGCACCACCGGCCGGGCGCGCCGGACGGTGGCCTCCACGATCGCCTCGCGCCGGGTCAGGCCGGAGGACACGTCGCTCTCGATCTGATCGACCAGGATCACCGCGTTGCGCATGATCATGCCGGCGAGCGCGATCAGGCCGAGCAGCGCCACGAAGCCGAACGGCTGGTTGGCGACGTTCAGGCCCAGCGAGGCGCCGACGATGCCGAGCGGCGCGGTCAGGAACACCAGGAACAGGCGCGAGAAGCTCTGCAGCTGGATCATCAGCAGCGTCAGCATCACCATCACCATCACGGGGAAGAGGATGAAGATCGACGCATTGCCCTTGGCGGATTCCTCGAACGCCCCGCCCGGCTCGATCCGGTAGGCCGGCTCGAGATGGGCCTGGATGTCCTTCAGCTTCGGCGAGATCTGGTTGGTGACGTCGGGCGCCTGCACGCCGTCGACGACGTCGGAGCGCACGGTGATCGCCATGTCGCGGTTGCGCCGCCACAGGATCGGCTCCTCATGCGCATACTCGATCTTCGCAATCTGCTGCAGCGGCACCGCCACGCCGTTGCGCGTGGTGATGGTGAGATCGCCGACGCGGCCGAGATCGAGCCGCTCGGACGGCACCGCGCGGGCGACCACGCCGACCTTCTCGATGCCGTCGCGGATCGTGGTGACCGGCGCGCCCGAGATCAGCATCGCCAGCGCCTGCGAGACATCCTGCGGGGTCAGGCCGAGCGCGCGCGCCCGATCCTGGTCGACGGCGAGCTTCAGGTAGGGCGACTGCTCGTTCCAGTCGAGCTGGACGTCCTTGACGTTCTTGTTCTGGCGCATCACCTCGCGCACCTGGTAGGCGATGTCGCGCACCTTGTTGGCGTCGGGCCCGATCACGCGGAACTGGACCGGGAAGCCGACCGGCGGACCGAAGTTGAAGCGGTCGACGCGAACGCGCGCCTCGTTCAGTGCGCCGTCGGCGGCGGCCTGCTCGATCTTGGCCTTGACGCGCTCGCGCGCCTCGACGTTCTTGGCGAGGATCACGATCTCGGCAAACGCCTCGTTCGGCAGCTGCGGGTTGAGGCCGAGCCAGAAGCGCGGCGAGCCCTGGCCGACATAGGCGGTGTAGGTCTGGATGTCGTCATCGCCCTTCAAGAGCCCTTCGGCCTTCTTCACTGCCTTCTCGGTGACGTTGAAGGCCGTGCCCTCGGGCAGACGAAGCTGCAGGAATAGCTCGGGCCGCTCCGACAGCGGGAAGAACTGCTGCTGGACATGACCGAAGGCCACGATCGAGGCGACGAACACGCCGACGGTCGCTACCACCACCTTGATGCGGTGATCGACGCACCACTGCACCACGCTGCGCAGGCCGCGGTACATCCGGGTCTCATAGATCGCGTGCGGATCGTGGTTCTGGTGCAGCTTGATGTTCGGCAGCAGCTTGACGCCGATATAGGGCGTGAAGATCACCGCGACGAACCAGGACGCAACCAGCGAGATCGCCACGATCCAGAAGATGCCGCCGGCATATTCGCCGACCGCCGAATTGGCAAAGCCGATGGGGAGGAAGCCAGCGGCTGTGACCAGCGTCCCCGTGAGCATCGGAAACGCGGTAGATTCCCAGGCAAAGGACGCCGCCTTCATGCGGTCCCAGCCCTGTTCCATCTTCACCACCATCATCTCGACCGCGATGATGGCGTCGTCGACCAGAAGGCCGAGCGCGATGATCAGCGCGCCGAGCGTGATGCGGTGCAGATCGAGCGACATCGCGTTCATCACGATGAAGACGATGCCGAGCACCAGCGGCACCGAGAGTGCCACCACGATGCCGGTGCGCCAGCCGAGCGCGACAAAGGAGACGAACAGCACGATCGCGAGCGCCTCGACGAAGGAGTGCACGAACTCGCCGACGGCGTGTTCGACCACCTTGGGCTGGTCGGCAATCTGCTGGATGTCGACGCCCTGCGGCACCGCCTTCAGGAATTCGGCGGTCGCCTGCTGGACTTCCTTGCCGAGCTCGAGGATGTTGGCGCCCTTGGCGGTGACGACGCCGATGCCGAGCGCCGGCTTACCTTCCTGACGCACCTTGAAGGTCGGCGGATCGACATAGCCGTGGCTGACGGTTGCGATATCGCCGAGCCGGAACACGCGGCCGTTGCTTTCGACCGGGGTTTCGGCAACCGCCTTGACGCCGTCAAGCGCGCCGGTGACGCGCAGCGGCACGCGCTGCGACGAGGTCTCGACGGTGCCAGCCGGGGTGACATTGTTCTGCTTGGCGAGCGAGTCGAACAACGCCTGCGGCGTGATGCCGAGGGTGGCGAGCTTGGCATGCGAGAACTCGACGAAGATGCGCTCGTCCTGGGTGCCGTAGAGATCGATCTTGGTGACGCCAGGGACTTTCAGCAGGCGCTGACGGAAGCCTTCCGCGACCTTCTTGAGCTGCGCGTAGTTGGCGCCGTCGCCGGTCATCATATAGAGGATCGAATCGACGTCGGAGAATTCGTCGTTGACCACGGGACCGAGGATGCCGGACGGCAGATCGCCCTGCGCATCGGCCAGTTTCTTGCGCAACAGATAGAAGAAATACGGCACGTCCTTTGGCGAGGTCGAGTCCTTGAAGGAGACCTGCATCGCGGTGAAGCCCGGCTTGGAATAGGTCTGCACCTTGTCGAAGAACGGCAACTCCTGCAGCTTCTTCTCGATGGGATCGGCGACCTGCATCTGCATTTCCTGCGAGGTCGCGCCCGGCCACATCACCGAGACGTTCACCACCTTGACGGTGAAGAACGGATCCTCGGCACGGCCGAGCTTCTCGTAGGAAAAGAAGCCGGCGGCGCCGAGGATGATCATCAGGAACAGCACCAGCGTCGGATGGCTGACCGCCCAGGCCGAAAGGTTGAAGCGCTTCATCGAACTCTCCAAGTTCTAGACCAGGTCCCAGAACCGTTTCTGCTGATATTGCGAGGATCAGAACGACAGCGACGAGACGACCCGGACCTTCTGGCTCGGATCGAGTTTCTGCACGCCGAGAGCGACCACCTTGGCGCCATCGTCGACGCCGCCGGAGATGACGACGTTGTTGCTCTCATAGGCCTTCACCTTGACCGGCTTCAGCGCGATGTCGCCCTTGTCATCGACGATGTAGAGCGAGGGATCGCCGCCCTGGCTGTACAGCGCCGACAGCGGCAGCTTGGCGACCCGCTCGGTCGCCTTGTCGGCCAGGGTCAGGGTTGCGGTCATGCCGAGCGAGACGGCCTCGTCGGCGTCCGGCAGCGAGAACTTCGCGAGATAGGTGCGGGTGGCGGGATCGGCCTGCGGCGCCACCTCGCGCAGCTTGGCGGCGTAGGTCTTCTTGGCATCCGACCACAGCGTCACCGTGGCAACGCCCGACCTGGCACGAGCGAGAAGCGTCTCGGGGATCGCGACGACAGCTTCCTTCTCGCCAAGTCGGGCGACACGGATCGAGGCCTGGCCCGCGGCAACCACCTGGCCGGGCTCGATCATGGTCGCGGTGACGACACCCCTCGTGTCGGCCACCAGCGTTGCATAAGAGAGGGAATTCTTGGTCAGCTCGACCGAGCGCTCGGCGCGGTTCAGCCGCGCCCGCGCCTCGTCGCCGGCGGCCTTGGCGGAATCGAGCGCCGCGTCGGTGGTCCAGCCCTTGGCCTTCAGGTCCTTGGCCCGCTGCTCGGCGGCTGCGGCCTGCGCCAGCACGCCGGTGGCGGCGCGGAATTCCGCCTCCGCCTGCTCGGCCTGCAGCTTCAGATCGACTTCATCGAGGGTGGCCAAGGGCTGGTCGACGTCGACTGTCTGTCCGACCTCGACCAGCCGCTTGGCCACCTTGCCGGCGACCCGAAAGCCCATATCGGCTTCGATACGGGGCTTGATGGTGCCGACAAAGCTGCGCTCAGGCGTTTCGGCCTCGTAATGGACGGTCGCCACCAGAACGGGGCGTCCGGGATCGGCGTTTTCGGCTGCCTTTTCATTGCAGCCGGTCAGCGCGAACACCGCGAAAGCCAGCGTTGCTCCGGTCAAGAGCCTGTAATAGCTCGACAAAACGGAACGAACGAACATCTGAAATCTCCATCGGGCTGACGACTGATGAAGAGTATCGATTTATCACTGATGAATGTCAATATTCGTCAGTGATAACCAATTCGTGAGGACGGCCGTGATCGCGGCGGTATTTGCGGTGCTAGCCCGGATGAGCGGAGCGAAATCCGGGACTGTGCATGAGGTTGTTTTCGATTTTTTCGAGCCCGGCGGCTGGATCACGCAAACACCGGTCCCATGCGCCCGGCATGTCCGCGTCAGATGTCGTAGGGCGAAGCGAAACAGCGCAGTCCGGACTGCGGAGGATCAGCCGGACCCTGCGCAGGCAATCGCTACTTCGCGCTCGCGAACTCGGTCTTGGTCTCGTGGCTGCCGAGGAAGACCAGGAGGCCCGCCGCGAGCGGCAACAGCGACAGCACCAGGAGGCCCGTCGACGTGCTGCCGGTCGTCTCCTTCACCCAGCCGATCAGATAGGGCCCGCCGAAACCGGCGAGGTTGCCGATCGAGTTGATCAGCGCGATCGCGCCGGCGGCGGCGGTGCCTGACAGCCAGGCGGTCGGCAGCGTCCAGAACACCGCGAAGGTGCAGAACACGCCGATCGCGGCGACCGTCAGCACGACCATGGTCATGGCCGGATCGGTGATGTAGCTGGAGACGGCGAGCGCCAGCGCCGTGAGCAAGAGCGGCGCGCCGACATGAAACACGCGCTCCCGCACGGCGTCGGACCGGCGCGCCCACAGGATCATCGCGACGGTGCCGAACGCATAGGGGATCGCGGTGACGAATCCGGTCTGCGCGTTGGTGAGGCCGAACGCCTTGACGATCTGCGGCAGCCAGAACTGCATGCCGTAGAGCGAGGCGACGAAGCCGAAATAGATCGCGCTCAGCGCCAGCACCTTCGGCGAGGACAACGCCTGGCCGAGCGTGAAGTGCTGCGCCGCCTGCTTGGCCGCGACCTCGGCATCGAGCTTCGCCTTCAGCCAGGCCTTCTGCTCGGCCGAGAGCCAATCGGCCTTCTCCGGCCGGTCGGTGAGATAGAACCAGGTGACAATGCCGAGCAGCACCGAGGGGATGCCCTCGATCACGAACAGCCACTGCCAGCCCTTCAGCCCCATCACGCCGTCGAGCCCGAGCAACAGGCCGGAGATCGGCGCGCCGATCACGGTCGAAATCGGCACCGCGAGCGCGAAGGCGGCGAGGAAACGCGCGCGATACTCGGCCGGATACCAGTAGGTGAGATAGAGGATGATGCCGGGGAAGAAGCCTGCCTCGGCAACACCGAGGAAGAAGCGCAATGCGTAGAAGCTGTGCTCGTCATAGACCGCCGCCATCAGGGCCGAGAGGATGCCCCAGCTCACCATGATGCGGGCGATCCACTTGCTGGCGCCGAATCGCTCCAGCGCCAGATTGCTCGGCACCTCGAAGATGAAATAGCCGATGAAGAAGATGCCGGCGCCGAACGAGAACACCACCGGCGAGAACTTCAGCTCGCTGTTCATGGTCAGCGCGGCGAAGCCGAGATTGACGCGGTCGAGATAGGAGAAGAAGTAGGCCAGGATCAGGAACGGGATCAGCCGCCAGGAGATCGCGCGGATCGTGGACGTCTCGATCTCGCTGCGGGCGCCGCGATCGGGCGCGACGGTTGCGGTCTGGCTCATCTGTTCCCCCCAAAGCTATTGCTTGCCTTGAGGATTATTGGGTGGCCCCGCATTGAGCAATGGCAAAAACTCATAGCACACAGGCCAGACGGGACCCCGGGGCGTTTTCCACGGCGTCATTGCGAGCGCAGCGAAGCAATCCACTTCTCCGCTTGTGGCGCGATGGATTGCTTCGCTGCGCTCGCAATGACGGCGAGCCAGCCCTAGTCCGCCAGCTGGAAACGCTCGAAGCGGTCGAGCTCCTCCTCGATCCGGCGCTTCAGCTCCTTGCGACCCGCCTGCTTCTTGCCGTTGCCGACCCAGCTCCATTTCTGCATCAGGAGCTTCCGGTTCTGCCGGTCGGTCTTCAGGTCGAGGGCGGCAACGATATCGTCGCCGACCAGCACCGGCAGCGCGAAATAGCCGAACAGGCGCTTCTCCTTCGGCACATAGGCCTCGAACCTGTGGCCATAGCCGAAGAACAGCTCGGTGCGCTTGCGCAGGATGATCAGCGGATCGAACGGCGAGAGGATGTGAACCAGGGCAGGATCGCCCTCGCCGGTCTCCTCCAACACCTCGGGCCGCGCCCAATGCTCCTGCTTGCCGGCGCCATCGAGCGCGATCCGCATAAGCTCCTTGCGGCGCACCCTCGCCTCGATCAGGCTGCGCACCGCCTTCTTGCTCGGCGCGTCCAGGTGGCAGATCGAGTCCAGGCTAACGATGCCCTGCGAGCGCAGCGCGCGGTCGAGCAGATAGGCTGTTCTGGCCGAGGCCGGTGCGGGCTTCGGCGGCTTGTCCCAGCCGAAATGCCTGGTCATCAGCTCATAGGTCTTCAGCATGCCGGCGCGCTCGCTGATCGTGACCACGCCGCCATAGAAGGCGAGTTGCAGCGCACGCTTCGAGGGTTTGCGGCTCTGCCAGAGATGCTCCTTCTCGGTCAGCACGTCGTCATCGATGTCGCGGATGGTCAGCGGACCGGCCCGCAACAGCCGCAGCACCTTGCGCATGTCAGCCGGGGTAACCGACGAGAACCATTTGTGGCCGTCGCGCTTGTGCGCTTTCATCGCCGGCAGGAAGATGCCGATGTCCTTGGACGGAATGTAGGACAGCGCGTGCGTCCAGTATTCGAACACGCTCTTGTCCTGGCTCTGCGCCTGCTTGAGATCGGCGCGGCGATAGTCCGGGATGCGGGTGAACAGGATGTGGTGGTGGCAGCGCTCGATCACGTTGATGGTGTCGATCTGCACATAGCCGAGATGGTCGACGGCGGCGGCCACGGCTGACGCCCCGTCCCCGAACGGCGCCGTTGTATCGAGCCGTTGCGCGCGCAGCCAGATATGGCGGGCGGCGGCATTGTTCAGGGATAAGGGTTCGGCGGCGCGGGGCATTGCCCAGGCAATGTAGTGAGATTCGCGCAGCTGTGGAGAGCCGAGCGGCGCAAATCAGCCGCGCATGATCATCCGCACCTGGACGTGTGGGGCGCTTCGGACCGGCTACTGCGATCCAACGGCCCGCCGCAACCAGGGCACGTCCGCCATCGCCGCCTCGAGCGCGGCGCCTTCCTCATGAAAGACCCGGGACGAATGACCGCCAACCGGAAACCAGCCGCGGCCATCTTCCACGTCCCGCCGATATTCCTCGAAGCCGATGGTCCCTTCCGGGCGAACGAAGATATCGACGCAACGCGAAGCGCCTTCGTCGTTGATCGAGCGGAGGACGCGATTGACGTGGGCCAAGGTGCTCTCCTCTCCGTCGTTTGCCCCTAGCTGGTAAGGGACAGGGCCCGGTATATTCAACTGTGATCCAGATCACATTCCGTGCGTTGAACCGGTCCTAGGTTCCCAGCATCAAAACGACAACAGCCGGATTGGCTGGCCTGACATTTAAGGACGAAATCCATGACCCGCTCCCTTTCTCTGTCTCTATTGACGATCGGCGCTGCGCTGTCGATGACGGCGGGCGTCGCACTGGCCGGCAGCGACACCGTTCCGGCCGCCCAGATCCTCAATGCGCTGAAGCCGAAGTCGGCCACCCGCGGCCTCTCCGCCGGCACGCAGGTCGACCCGGCCGCGTCGGCCAAGGAGGCGAGCTTCCTCAACACCGTTCGCAACCGGCAGACCCGTTCGCTGTCATTGGGCGAACGCCAGGAGATCGCCGACATCGCCGCCAACAAGCCGAAGATCGATCTGGAGATTCACTTCGACTACAACTCGGCTGACATCGCCAAGGGCTCGACCCAGGCGGTGCTGGAGCTCGGCAAGGCGCTGTCGGACGCCAGCATGAAGGGCTCGACCTTCATCGTCGCCGGCCACACCGACGCGATCGGCAGCGAGGCCTATAACCAGGATCTCTCAGAGCGCCGCGCCGACACCATCAAGAACTATCTGGTCGAGCATTACGGCCTGAACGGCTCTGATCTCGTGACCGTCGGCTACGGCAAGACCCGGCCGAAGGATCCGAGCGCGCCGATGGACCCGACCAACCGCCGCGCGCAGGTCGTCAACATGGATACCAAGACGGCGTCGCAGTAATCTCCCCAACTTCCGATCCGCTTGCCGCGCCGGCCGGCGGATCGCTTGTTCCGAGAGATTCAAATCCAGCTCTGGAACAGCATCAGCCGATTGAAGGTCGCCATCGACGTCCCGATAGCGGCAACCGTGATCGGCAGCATCGCGATGAAGCCCGCGCATCCCACCGCCACGAAGGCCCACAACAGCCAGCGCGGCGCCCCCTTCCGCGTCAGGGCGTAGACCAGCACGAAGCTCGCGGTGGTCGCAGCCGGCAGGTAGTAATAGATGAAGCCAAGCGTGCGCGGCAGCAGCGCCCAGGCGAGATACGGGCCGAGATAGAACGCCAGCACCAGAAACGCATCGCGGCTGCGGGTCACGATCCAGTCGCGTAGCGCGACGATCAGCGCGATCAGCGCCGGCCACAATATCAGCGGATTGCCGAGAAACACGACCGCGGCGAACCTGTCATCGCCGGCCTTCTCGAACAGATACCAGACCGGTCGCATCAGGAACGGCCAGGACGGCCATGCGCTCATATAGGTATGGCCCGCGATCGCGGTCGTGGTGTTGTCGGCAAAGATGCGGCGTTGTGCCTCGACGAGGTCGGTGAACGAGAAGCCGTACAGCGGCACGAAGCTCGCGAGGTAGACGGCCGACGGGATCAGCACGAAACAGACGATGAAGTGGGGAACACGGAAATCCGGCCACAGGTCCGGCCGGTACCAGTCCTCGGCATTGGCGTCGGCGAAGCGGGTGCGCCAGCCCTGCATCAGGCGGATCGCCGCGACGATCGCGATGCAGGTCGCGAGCATGAACAGCCCGCTCCATTTACAGGCACAGGCAAGCCCCGCGAAAATTCCCGTCAGCGCGAAGGCAGCCTGCGGCCGCTTCTGCCTGAAGCCATGGATGAAGGCCGCGATCGCGAACAGACAGAAGGCAAGCGCGAAAATATCCAGCATCGCGATCCGCGACTGCACGAACAGCATCTGGTTGAAGAAGGCGAGCAGCACCGCTGCGATCGCGCGCTCCTGCGAGGCGAACAGCGCGAGGGCACCGAGATAGACGGCGACCAGCACGAGCGCACCGAACAGCGCCGCGGGATAGCGCCATCCGAGCGGCACGTCGCCGAATGCCTTGATCGACAGCGCGATGATCTCCTTGGCGAGCGGCGGATGCATCGGGTTGAGGATCGGGCCCTCGATCACCGGCAACAGCATCTGGCGCGCCGCCGGCACGTAATGCACCTCATCGAAATAGAGCTTGTCCGGCGTGGTGATCCCGAGCAGCAGCACGACATGGGCGACGACGAAGATGATGGCCGCGACGATCGCCGTGCGCGCGACTGGACGCCGCAGAACAGAAGGAGATTCGGATGCGATGATCAAAGGGCGAGCACGCTGCGAGGGGAACCAGTGTGAGCGAAGTGTGAGCTACGACGGCCACGAGTGTGATGTATGTGACGAGTGTGATCAAATCTCACGTTGATGTCCGCAGCCGCGAGCATTTTCGAATCCATCGACACTCACCATCCGGCGCAACTCAACACGGCTTGTGACAATTATACAATATCAGCTGCGTCTGCGATCCGGTACGATGAGAGGGTTAAGTCGATTGGTATTGCAATGAATTCGCGCCACAGCTTTTTCTCCTTACTTGCACTCGGTCTTGCGGTCGCACTGACTCCCGTTCAGGCGCAAACACGTGTCGGCGAAGCGGCCATGGTGAAGAACGAGGTCGTCCGCGTTGCGGCCGCGACCACGCCGATCAATGTGGGCGACGCGCTGCTGCGCGATGAGACGGTGCGCACCGGCCTCGAGAGCGCCGCGCGGCTGGTGATGGCCGACAGCACCAACCTGTCGCTCGGACCGAATGCCTCGCTCAAGCTCGATCGCACCGTGTTCGACGACGAGCATCACTATCGCGATGTTGCGATCCGCCTGACCTCGGGAGCGTTTCGCTTCGTCACCGGCCATTCGGAGAAGGCCGCCTACACGATCACGACGCCGCTTGCGACCATCGGCGTTCGCGGCACGGTGCTCGATATCCTCTCACAGCGCGGCAAGACCACCGTGGTGTTGCAGGAAGGCGCATCGACGGTGTGTACCTCGAACCGGCAATGCATCGATCTGACGCAGCCCGGCGACACCGCGATCATCACCTCGGGCGGCGGCCGCACCACGATCCAGAAGACCAACAACCCGCCCTAGACCTTCGCTGCGACCTGCACCCAGGCCGCGGGGCTCTGCACCGTCACCCAGTTCGCGGACGCGTCGCCGGTGACGCCGCCGGTCGCGGACGACCCGACCGGCATGCTGTGCGGACGGTGAGCATGGTGCGGCATATCCATCACCTGGTCCTGTCGGCGGTCCTGACCATGGCACTGTCGCTCACGATGCTGCAGGCGGGCGCTGCGCCGGCTCAGGCGCAGAGTCCGACGCCGAACTGTACGAATCCCGATACGCTGTCAGCGTCGTCGAACTGTACATCGACCCCAACGCCGACACCGACTGCCACACCATCGCCAACGCCGACCCCCACGCCTGTGCCCACGCCGACACCGACGCCCAGCCCGTCGCCGACACCGATCACCGGCGCGCCGTCGAGCGGCAGTTCGATCAACAACCTCGCCGACCAGCGCTTCAACCAGATGATCACCAACCGCGTGCTCGGATCGGTGCTGCTCGGCGTCAACGAGCAGGTCAATTGCGACGACTGCATCAGTGCCTTCGGCTCCGCCGGCTCTTTCTCGGCCGGTATCCATGGCCGCAAGACCATCACGCCGAATTTGTCGCTACTCGCCGGCATCGCCTACACGCAATATGGTGAGGGCGGCTACAACGTCACCAGCGCGCCGATCGGCGCCTTCGCGCTGCGCTACGACTTCGTCGACTGGGGCTCGTCGCGGCCGTTCTTCGATATCGGCACCATCCTCTCGCCGTCGGAGAAAGTGCGCTACACCCGCAGCTACGCGACCAGCCTCGGCCCGGTGTCGGTCACCGGCGAGACCTCGAGCGAGAATTACGGCGTCTATGGACGGGCGGGCTGGATCAACCGGCTGTCGGCGCGCGACGAGGTCGCGGCTTCGATCGAGGTCTGGCAGCTCTGGCAGCGGGTCAAGGGCTACAGCGATCCCGCAATTGCCTTCAACCCGTTCGATGCGACCATCGCCGACGGCACCGATCGCACCAGCCTGGTCAAGATCGGCGGCCAGTGGACGCATCTGTTCGGATCGAACATCGAAACCAACATCAATGGCGGGTGGGTGCAATCCTTCGCCACCCATTCCGGCATCGTCGCCACCGTCACCGGCGATGGCACCATCGTGCCGACGATTGGCAACCAGGGCTGGTTCGAATATGGCGGCCGCGTCGGCTTCCGCATCACCAAGGGCTGGATCGCCGACCTCTTCCTCAACGGCACCGCCGGACCGCAGCCGGTCAGCAACACGCTTCACGGCGGCGTGGGGCTGCGGATCAGTTATTAGGACTGGGCCGCTGATCCGGACCCGCACCGTCGAGCGACCGGATCAGCGACGACGCCGGTCTCCATTCAATCGTTATCCCAATAGCCATCCGAGTAGCCTTCCCGGTACCCGGATCGATAACCGTAGTCATATCCGCCCGGATATTCGTCGCCGTATTCGTACACGTGACGATGGTAGTGGACGACAGGGGCCGGCGAATAATAGTCCCTCTCGTAGACATAGGCTGGAGCCGCACCGGCAGCCATGGTGGAGCCTAACAGGGCGCCCACGGCCAAGCCGCCGACGATGCCGACGGCCACCGCATCTCCCCGCCGGCCACGTGCCGTGGCTTCTGTCGACGCAAGACATCCCGTGACGATCACCGCCACGGTCGCAAAAACAGCTACTCGTTTCATTGAAGCATATCCTTGTTCGCGTTCAACAACCGCGCCGCCTTTAGGCGGCGATCGACAGAGCCCCTCTAGAACGTGACGAGCTCCTTGAGCTCGCTCCTGACGAATCGCGGCACAACCCGTCGGGCCACGAAATCATTCCAATCCTTGAACTTTGACTTTGCTCTCGCCTCGGTAATCGCAGTGACGCCGCGCACGCTAAGGTGCGGAAGCTTCACTAGCTCGCTGACAGGAGCAGTGTTGAGGTTGATCTTGTCGGCGCGACCGATCGACGGCCGCGTTGCGGTTGCCGGGTGAGTTGAACCGGTCATTGATGGAGATGTCTGCGCGACCGCGGTGGCACCGATGATTCCGCAAACGCCGAGGCTGATGCAAACCAACCTGATAAGCATGGACCGCTATCCTTCGTGATATGACGCCCTTGACCCCGCCGCCGATAAAGCGGGAGCCGATTACCGCAAGATTACGGACGCGATCATCACGGCGGCATTCCGGGAATAAGCCGGATCAACGCAGCACGACGAAGAGCGTTGCTGCTCCATGATCCACCAGCATGTTGGCTCCTGGATCGGTCGTCTGCGGCGCATTTCCGAGCGGCTGATTCTCCGGCAGCGCGACATCCGGCTCCGTGCGGAGTGGCGGATCTGTTTGCGGAGAAACATGTCCTCCGCCCTGACCGGCATCGTTGACGAGGCTTGACGGTGCATCGTCCGGCTCACGAAGCGGCGCCACCAGGAATGCAACGAGGTTTCGCTTGATGCCTGGAATTCCGAACAGGCTCGATTGAACGGAAAACTCGCGTTTGACATAGCTTCCGGCGTGAGCCGCCATTCGCCCGGTCCATTCAAGGCAATCGTCCTGGTCATCGAAACAGAGCGCTGCCCAGCCGCGCTCCAGTGTCACCTCGCGAGGCA
This sequence comes from Bradyrhizobium sp. USDA3010, assembly GCF_056429065.1. Classification (NCBI taxonomy): domain Bacteria; kingdom Pseudomonadati; phylum Pseudomonadota; class Alphaproteobacteria; order Hyphomicrobiales; family Nitrobacteraceae; genus Bradyrhizobium; species Bradyrhizobium sp. USDA3010. Next base: position 80,651 of record NZ_JBWJZD010000017.1, on the reverse strand, counting down.
GTGCCAATGAATATTGGTAGGCGAAAGGGTCGCCATAATGCGGGTGATCGGCGCTGTAGAAGGCCACCGCAACCCCGAGGCTATCGTTGCCGCCGACGATCGACAGCGGCGTGCCCATCTGCTCGTGCCACAGGCGGGTGAGCTTGTCTGCGGCCTGGTGATAGACGTTTCGCCCTTCCTCATAGCCGTAGCTGTTGCGGTAGAGCGCGTGGGCTGGGGCCGCCATCACGGCGGCGACGATTGCTATTCCGGCAACCAGGAGCGCTGCATTGACCGTATAGAACCGCTCGATCGGATAGCGCGTGCTGCACACGACCGGCACGGCGAGCAGGAACAATCCCTGAAGCGCCCATAGCGACGGCAGGTCGGTGCCGAGCGATATGGACGTGATGAAAGGAAGAGCGATCGTGCCGATCGCGACGTGGCCGATGAGCTTCAGATTGGGATCCGCCGCAGCGAGATCCCGCGGAAGGCGCTTGATCCGATACCCGGCGATCATCGCCCACGTCACGGCGGACACGCTTGTCGCCGCGGCAAGGCCCAACAGGAAATTGACGGCATCCCGCAGCGAGTGGGGGAAATCGGCTCCCACATGCGTCGCGGCATAATGGACAGGCTCCGCGCCTGTCGTCGCCAGCCAGTGCAGATGCGGAGATAGCGCAATCAGCCCGACAGCAGTGGAGATCCAGGGCGAACTGGACGTGAAATAGGCTCGCCGCGAGGGATGGATGATTGCCGACAACGCGAAGCTGGCGATCAGGAAGAAGGAGTAATACTTGCCCAGCATTGCAAGCGACGCCGTGCCCCCCGCAGCAATCGCCCAGAGCGGCGCCCTTGTTTCAAAGGCGCGCAGGAAGCAGTAGGTTGCGAGCGGCCAGACCGCGAGCAACACGGCGTTGGCGTTGAAGCGCTGCGCATGAAACTGGTATGCCGGGGTCAGCATCAGCAGGAGCAGCACGATCAGGCGCTTGTGCCCGGTCACGAACCTTCTTGCAATGAGGTCGACGAACCACAACGCCAACGCTGCATTTGTCATCGCCATCAGTTGCAGCGACCAGTCGGTGAGCGGAAAGACCGAGGTCCACGCACCCGTCGTCCACCCCATCAACGGCGGATGCTTGGGATAACCCCATGCGAAATGCCTGCCATACGTCCAGGTCTCAAGCACGTCCGGATGCAGGCCGGCGCCGTGATAGGCGACTGACAGGTACACCGTCCAGATGCCGACGAAGCAGGCGAGCAGCAGCGGCGCCGACCACCCTGCCTCTATTCCCTCCAGCCATCGATTGAACGGACGGCGCCATGACGCCGGGCTGCGATCTGACCGCTTGGCCATCGCTGAGAACGCAAAATCGACCGGCATATTGTTCGGAAGCCTGGGGACGGAGATCGGAAAGCGCGATGCGAGCCGCGTTGTCCGCCATGCTTTTCACAGCGACCATTACGATAGCCTGACGTGGGTCCGTTCATGCCTCAGTCAACGTAATCTTGCGCGCGCCGAAGCACCGCCATTCGCCGGTCATGTTGATCGACGTCTCTGGCGGGGAAATCGCCGAGAGGGGATGCGCATGCGAAAGCTCGCTCGCTGTCATGACGCTGATCGGCTCTGGAGCATTGACGTGTGCGGTGCCCCTGATTGAGTCTTTCGGACCGGCCCCGATCAGGGGTCGATCCGATCACCACGGTCATTCGCGGATGGCCGATCGAGCCACAAAAAATGCCAATCACATCAACGCATTCGTGTGGACACCGCAGTTTTCTTGCCAGCCGTAATCTTATTGTAATCCGTCCGTAATGGTAGAAGCCGGGGTTTATGCTTGGGAGAATGCGGTGCGAGTTCTGGTCGTGGAGGATGACCCTCAGCTTGGGCCATGGCTGCGGGATACCTTGGCTACGGCCTTCGGCGCATCCGACATGGTCACGACGCTTGAGGAGGGTCGCGCCGCAGTCGCCGTGCGAAGCTTTGAACTCGTGGTGATCGACCGTGGGCTGCCGGATGGCGACGGTCTGGCCTTGCTGCGCGACCTGAAGCAGCAGAAGCCCAGCCCCGCGACGATCGTGCTGACGGCGCTTGATGACCCCCTTGATATTGCGCGCGCCCTCGACGGCGGGGCGGACGACTACGTGGCCAAGCCATTCGAACCGATCGAGCTGATCGCGCGAGCCAAGGCGGTGCTGCGACGTCTCTTTCTGGATCGAGGGGCGATCGTTCGCATCGGCAATCTGAGCTACGACGTCCTCAATCGCGAGGTCTGCGTCGATCACGCGCCCATTGTTGTCCCCCGGCGTGAACTGGCGATTCTGGAAGCGATGGTCCGGCGCATTGGGCGCGTCGTCCTGCGCGAGACCCTTGAAGTTGCCGCTTACAGCTTTGACGACGAGATTCAATCAAACGCGATCGAGGCTCACGTTTCGCGGCTGCGCCGTCGCCTCCGCGCGGCCAACTGCAAGGTCGTCATCAAACCGGTCCGTGGCCTCGGATATCTGCTGAGTGGCGAATGATGATTTTGAAGTGGCAAAGGCTCAAGCGGGTCCATCGCTCAATCGCGGTGCTGTCCGCGACGCTGATCGGCGCCGTGACGACCATCATGCTGCTCTGTGCAGCGGCGCTGCTGATCCGATTTGGCGGCGACGATGACGGCACCTGGGCCGCCGCCGACGTCGCCGATGCATTGAAGGAAGCTGTCATCCGCAACGAGACCGGGCAGCTGGCTCTCAAACGGACCTCGAGGCTGGACGAGATCACCCGCAATTTCCCGACATTCTGGTATGTCGTGTCCGACAAGAGTGGAGAGGTCAGCTACGGCCCGATCCCGAAGTGGCGTCCACAAAAGACCCAGACATCGCGTGACGGAACGAGTTTCCTCGCCTACGCGTTTGACGGCGAAACCACGAATCTGAAGAAGATGTCGGCGGTCAGAAATACGCCTGTGGGTGAGGTGTGGATTGAGACCGGCGGCGTGGCCTATACGGCCGCGCAACTGACGACCGGAATGCTCACCGATGCGACGATCGTTGCGCTCCCTATCATCCTGGTCCTGGCGGCGACGGCGTTTACCGCGATGGTCTTCGTGCCGACGCTCATTGCGCGCCCCGTCCGGGCCGTAGCAGCGGCCGCCGAGATGATCGATGGCGTTTCGGACGGCCGCCGACTGCCGGAACAGGATGCACCAGCCGAGCTCTTGCCCCTCGTCGCGGCTTTCAATCGCGCGCTATCGCGAATAGACGTCGCGTCGAAATCGCAACGAAATTTCCTGTCGAATGCGGCACACGAACTTCGTACGCCCTTGACCAATGCGCGCACCATACTCGAGCAGGTCGAGGACGCTCCGTTGCGCGCCAGGCTGATAGCCGAGAACCAGAAGCTGTCGTCGATCGTCACCATGCTGCTCCAGCTCGCGCGCATCTCTGCGGAACCTGCCGAACTGATCGAGATGGATCTTGCGGCGCTGGCGCGCAGGGTTGCGGCCGAACACGTGCCGATGGCGCTGAAGAACGGAAGCGATATCGAGTTTACCGAGCCTCGTCACCCTGTCTGGGTGCGTGGCTCGGAAACCGCGATCGCCGTCGCGCTCTCGAACCTGATCCGAAACGCCGTGACGCATGGCAGCGCAGGTGGCTCCGTTCTCATCGAGGTCGGAGCACCAGCGCGGTTGAGCGTGATTGACTACGGATCGGGACTCCAACTCGGTCAGCCCGAGCTGCTGCTGGAGCCCTTCAAGCGCGGCAACACCCGCACGGAAGGAACGGGGCTGGGGCTTTCGATCGTCTCCCAGGTGATGACCACCCATGGCGGCACCGTTTCCCTCTGCGAGACGCCTGGAGGCGGCACCACGGTCGAACTGAACTTTCCGGTCCCGGGCTGCCGGCAAGCCGACCTGCCTCAGGGGAGAAGAGCCGCCCAGGCCATGACCGAAGTCCGGCCGGACGGCATCTCCGCAGCCTGAGGTGCTGTCTTAATGCATCGTGCGGCGGCTCAGGCGGTGGCCGCCGCGGCCTGCGCCTTCGTTGCGGCCTCGAGGTCCATCCACATCACTTCCCAGATGTGCCCATCGGGATCCTCGAAGCTGCGGCCGTACATGAAGCCGAAATCCTGCTTCGGCGACGGATCGGCCGTGCCGCCCGCGCCCTTCGCCTTGGTCACGTAGCCGTCGACTGCGTCGCGGTTGTCGGCGGAGAGACAGACCAGCACTTCGCTCGTGGTCTTGGCGTCGGCGATCTTCTTCGGCGTGAACTGCCGGAACTTGTCGTGGGTCAGCAGCATGACGAAAATGGTGTCGGAGATCACCATGCAGGAGGCAGTCTCGTCGGAGAATTGCGGATTCTTGGTCGCGCCGATCGCCTCATAGAAGGCGGTGGCATGGGCAAGGTTGCTGACCGGCAGGTTGACGAAGATCATTTTGGGATTGGCCACGCGAAGAACTCCTGTTGGCGGGGTTGTGCCCCGAGGACGAACCGCATATCCGGATTCCGACATCGCCGCGCAGATTTTTCTTGCGGCGTCCTGCCGCAGGCTGCTTCAGGTCACGATCGGCGTCGGCATGATCAGAAATGCCCGTGTCACATGCCAGAACAGCTCACGATTGATGGCCAGCGCCACCGAATGGGCGGTGCCGGGCAGGATGATGAACTGCCGGTCGCCATTCGGCAGCTTGTTGAAGAACTCCTCGAGATCGGGGACCGCCGCGATCCCGTCATACTCGCCGCGGACCAGCAGCACCGGCGCCAGCACCTTCTCCGGATGCACCACCGGCAGATTGGCGGTCATGTCGAGATAGGTGCCGGTCGGGATCTGGTCGCCGAACTGCATCTCGACATCGGCCAACACTTCCACCACCGCGGGGTCCGACGTGCCCGGCCTGTCGCGGGTCGCGATCGAGCGGATCATGTCGCGGTCGCGCGTGCGCATGTTGTGGCTGCGGTAGTAGGCGAGTTGCTCGGCGCGCTTCGCCAGTGTCGGCGAGCCCTCGCCCTTGTAGGTGAAGGCGGCGAACACCAGGCGATCGATACGCTCGGGCGCGGCCATCGCGAAGGCACCTGCCCGCAGCGCGCCGGAGGATTCGCCGATGAAGTGATATCGCCGCTCGCCGGTCTCGCGCGCGATCACCTCGACCGCGGCCTTCAGATCCTCGACGCCGCTCGCGATATCCGCATTGCCTGAGGTGCGGCCCGACTTGCCGTAGTTCTCGTGATCCATGGTCCAGCAATCGAAGCCGTAGCGCGCAAAGACATTGAGCAGCGAATACTCGCCCTTGCCGGGCACCGTGAGGTCGAACACCCTCGACGTCACCGACGAGCCGTGCACGAAGAACACCACAGGCCGCGCCGGCTCGCCCGGCTTCGGCGCACCGACCCGCTTGCGGAACATCCACAGCGGGATGTCACCCTTCTTCGCCCAGTATTCGTTGCTCCATATTTCTCCCTCAGCAGGAACTGCGGTCGCGGCCTGCGCCGGCGCCGCGCCGAGCGCACCGGCTGCTGTCGCAACGCCGATGCCTTTGATGACGGTGCGCCGCGAATGATCTGCTGGCGTCATGGTGCGCTCCCTTCCGGATTTCTTCGTCCGATCCGGTGCGATCGAGCATAGCAGCACGCATGACCGGTTGCGCAGCGGGCGCATCTCGCGGCCGCAGATGCGATGCACGATTTTGTGAACGCGGTTTCCGGCAATCGGCGCGGACGACGGACGGACTTGGTCCTAGTCTCCGCCGCGGTCCGACCGGAAAAATCCGGCGAGATGCGGGAGCGAAGAATGAGCAGCAATCTCACTGACGAAGAACTTGCCGCCTTGATGCCCTCCGAACTGTGCCAGTACCAGACGCCGATCCCGACCCAGATCGTCTCCAGCGACGAGTTCTATCCCGACCCGCAGAACGAGCGGCAGCGCGAGGTCGAGGCACGTCTGCTGGCGATGGCCGACGATCTCGGCGGCAAGCAGGGCCTCGATCGCCGCCGGTTCTTCCAGACCGCAGCCGGCATGGCCGCTTCCTTTGTCGCGATGAACCAGGTCTACGGACCGTTGTTCGACGTGACGCCGGCCGAGGCGGCAACGCCTGCGATGGCGCAAGAGCGCGCCAACGGATTGAAAGACCAGTTCATCATGGACATGCACACGCATTTCCTGCGCGACGACACCCGCATCATGGGCTTCGTGGAAATGCGCAAGGCGGTCGGCAAGGCCGGCTGGAACAAGGAGCTCAACGATCACGAGCAGACCATCGAGGATCTGAAGTTCAACAACTACAAGAAGGAGATGTTTCTCGATTCCGACACCAAGATCGCGCTGATCTCCTCGGCGCCGTCGGATATCGAGCAGGACTGGTTCCTGACCAACGAGCAGATGGCCGATGCGCGCAAGAAGATCAACGACGAGGCCGGCTCGCGCCGCGTGTTCTGTCACGCGATCTTCACGCCCGGCCAGCCCGGCTGGCTCGACGAGCTCGATGCTGCGCTGGCCTTGAGGCCGGAATCCTGCAAGGGCTACACGATCGGCGACAACACCCACAAGGAGATCAGCCGCTATCCGTGGCGGCTGGACGACGAGAAGGTCGCCTACAAGGGCTATGAGAAGATGGTGAAGGCGGGCATCAAGAATGTATGCGTGCACAAGGGACTGTTTCCACCCGGGATCGAGAAGCAGTATCCGAATTTGCGCGGCTTCGCCGACGTTGCCGATGTCGGCCAGGCGGCCAAGGACTGGCCGCAGCTCAACTTCGTGATCTACCACTCGGCCTATCGCCATGTCGGGGGCGATCCCAAGGTCGCGCTGGCCGAATTCGAGCGCACCGGCCGGATCGCCTGGACCTCCGACCTCGCCGACATCCCTGCGCAGTACGGCGTCAGCAATGTCTACGGCGATGTCGGGCAATTGTTCGCGACCACGCTGGTCGCCGAGCCAAATGTCTGCGCCGCGCTGATGGGGACCCTGATCAAGGGCCTCGGCGCCGACCACGTCTGCTGGGGCACCGACGCGCTGTGGACCGGCGCGCCGCAATGGCAGATCGAGGGCCTGCGGCGGCTCGAAATCCCCGAAGTGATGCAGAAGAAGTTCGGCTATGCGCCGCTCGGGCCCGCCGACGGCCCGGTGAAGACGGCGGTCTTCGGCGACAACAATGCCCGGCTCTACAACATCCAGCCGAAGCGCGCGATGCTGGACATCAAGGGCGACCGCTTTGCGATGATGAAGACGCAGTATGAGAAGGCAGGCGCGGAGCCGTCGAATACGCGCTACGGCTACGTGGTGCCGAACGGGGCGATCGATCACCGGGTGTTTGCGTAGTCTTCAGACGCCGTCATTGCGAGCGAGCGACGCAATCCATCGCGCCGCGCATCGGATGGATTGCTTCGTCGCTTCGCTCCTCGCAATGACGGGGCTACTTCCCCGTAAACTTCGGCTTGCGCTTCTCGGCGAATGCCTTCACGCCTTCCCTGAGATCCTCGCTGTCCCTGACCTCATCGAGCAGCCGCCGCGCGTCGGCGACTGTTTCAAGGGGTCCCTTCGGCATCGCCTCGCGGGCGAGCTTCTTCAGCGCGCGGACCACCAGCGGTGCATTGCCGGCGATCTTCGCAGCCATCTCCCGCGCCAGCGCGAGGTGCTGACCTTTCGGCGTGACCTTGTTGACGAAACCGATCTGGAAGGCGCGTTCCGCCGACATCTCGTCGCCGACCAGCAGAAACTCCATCGCGATCTTGTGCGGCATCCGCGCCATCACCGATGAGACGCCGCCCGCAGTGGTGCCGATCTTTCCCTCGGGGTAAATGAAGCGTGTCGTCTCCGACGCCACACACAGATCGGCCATCTGGACCAGCACGAAGGCGCCACCCACGACCCAGCCGGATGTCGCGGCAATCACCGGCTTGTCCAGCTCGACGCCGAGGCCGGGCACGGCGTGCCACATGTTGGCGGGGAGATCACCAACATCGGCGCCGACTGAGAAGTACTTTTCCTCCGCCGAAGCCAGCACTGCGACACGATCGTCGCTGTCCCGAAACCGCAGCCAGGCGTCACGCAGCTCGGTACACAACGCGTTGTTGAGCGCATTGTGCTTCTCGCTGCGTGCCATCGTGATGGTCGCGACGTGGTCGGCGCTCTCGTAACGAACGAGCGACATGCTGGCCTCCCTGCTTTTGCTGTTATTGTCTTTCGAGGCGGCTGCGCCGCGACGCTATTTCTTCTCGTCGGGATGCCGGTGCACCGGATCGACCCAGAGCACGTTCTCCGGCTTCTCGACCGGCTCGATGTCGAGATTGATCGCGACCGCCTCGCCGTCGGAACGCACCAGCACGCATTCCAGCACCTCGTCGGGACTGGCATTGATCTCCTGATGCGGCACGTAGGGCGGCACGAAGATGAAATCGCCGGGACCGGCTTCGGCGGTGAATTGCAGCTTCTCGCCCCAGCGCATCCGCGCCTTGCCCTTCACGACATAGATGATGCTTTCGAGATGGCCGTGATGATGCGCGCCGGTCTTGGCGTCCGGCTTGATGCTGACGGTACCCGCCCACAATTTCTGCGCGCCGACCCGGGCGAAATTGATCGCGGCCTTGCGGTCCATGCCGGCGGTCGACGGCACGTTGGGATCGAGCTGATTGCCGGGAATCACGCGGACGCCGTCGTGCTTCCAGCGCTCGTCGTCGTGATGGTGATGATCGTGGTCGTGGGAATGGGTGTGATCGTGGGAACCGCTCATCGTTCTTGCTTTCGTTGCTCAAGTTTCGTGCGTGGAACGCTACCGAAAAGCGGCCCTGCAGGCGAGCGCAAAATCGGAACATCGCCATGTGCCGGCGCGTTGTATTAGCGTATTCCGAAGGAGTTATTTCATGGGTAGCACGACCGACAAGATCAAGGGCACGGCCAATGAGGCGATTGGCAGATTCAAACGGCGTCTCGGCAAGATCACCGGTTCTCCGGCGATGCAGGGCAGAGGCGCGATCCTGGAAGCCAAGGGCAAGGGACAGAAGGCGCTCGGCGGCGTCAAGAGCATCGTCAGGCACGCCGTCGACAGGGTGACCGCAGCGGCTCACTGGCCTCGCTGAACGAGAGACGAGACGGCCGGTCCCATCGAGCCGGCGGTTTGGGCATGAGCGAGGTTGGTCAGTCGCGCGGGCGCGAATGCGTCAGTACGTCGGGATTGACGACATTCGTCGGCGTACCCGCATTGTAGGCGACGATCTGATCGAAAATGTCGGTGAACTGGATCTCGTATTCGTCGCGCGAGACGTAGCCGAGATGCGGCGTGCAGACCACATTGTCCATGTTGAGCAGCGGATCCGACGTGTCGCGCAGCGGCTCCTTCTCGTAGACGTCGACCGCGGCCATGCCGGGCCGGCCGGCGCGCAGCGCGTTGACCAGCGCGCCCGGCTCGATCAGCGGCGCGCGGCTGGTGTTGACGATCAGCGCGGTGTCTTTCATTCGCGCGAGGTCTTCCGCCTTGACGATGCCGCGCGTTGCGTCGACCAGCCGCATGTGAAGCGACAGCACGTCGCAGCGGGCAAAGAAATCGGCCTTGCTGGCCGCGGTCTCATAGCCATCGGCGCGCGCCTTCGCCAGCGCCGCCTCGCGCGCCCAGACCAGCACGTTCATACCGAACGCCCTGCCATAGCCCGCGACCACCGCGCCGATGCGCCCATAGCCGTAGATGCCGAGTGTCTTGCCGCGCAACGTATGGCCGACGCCGATCTGCCATTTGCCCGCTTTCAGCGCCGCCATCTGCTGCGGGATCGCGCGCATCGCCGCGAGGATCAGGCCCCAGGTGAATTCGGCGGTGGCGTAGGACGGCGTGTCGGCATGCTGGCCCGACGACACGATGATGCCGAGCCGCGTGCAGGTGTCGATGTCGATGTGCGGATAGACGCTGCGCTGGCTGATCAGCTTCAACTTCGGCAGACGTTCAAGCAGCGGGGTGCGGATCTGGGTGCGCTCGCGGATCAGCACCAGCGCATCGGTGTCGCTCAGCCGTTCGGCTAGCGCATCGACGTCCTGGACATGATCGTTCCAGATCGTGACGTCGTAGCCGCCGAGCTTGCGGAAGCAATCGAGGGTGCGCAGCGTGTCGAAATAATCGTCGAGGATCGATATCTTCATCGCTGCGCCCCTCTTGTTACGGCCGGTTACCTGACGGCCTTCAGGTCATTTTACGCCAAGCAGCTCGACGTCGAACATCAGCGTGGCATTCGGCGGGATCACCCCGCCGGCGCCGCGCGCGCCGTAGCCGAGGTTCGGCGGGATGATCAGCGTGCGCTTGCCGCCGACCTTCATGGTGGCGACACCCTCGTCCCAGCCCTTGATCACGTGACCCTGGCCGATCGGAAACTCGAACGGCTCGTTGCGGTCGACCGAGGAGTCGAACTTCTTGCCCTTCTGGCCGTTCTCGTAGAGCCAGCCGGTATAGTGCATGACGCAGGTTTGGCCGGTCTTCGGCGAGGCGCCGGTGCCGACCTTGCTGTCGATGATCTGAAGGCCTGAAGCTGTGGTCATGGGCTTTCCTGCGGTTTGGGCCATTGCCGTCCTGCCGGCAACGGACGTGGAGACTGCCGCCGCAAGGCCGGCGAACGCAGTCGTGATGATCGTGCGTCGGGAAGATCGCATCTTGCACCTCTCGTGAAGGACGGCCGTCTCTAGCCCAGCGCGGGCGAAATCCCTAGCCGCTTTTTCAATGACCGGCCATGCCGCCATCGCGGTCCAGCGCAAAATCGTCGAGCAACGGCGAGCTGCTGCCTGCGATGAGATCGCCGATCAGTTGTGCCGCCAGATAGGAAAAGGTGATGCCGTTGCCGCCATAGCCATACGCCGCATAGACACGCTTCGCGCCGGGCACCGGACCGATCAGCGGCAGCCCGTCGCTGGTGGTGTCGAACGTGCCGGCCCAGCGGTATTCGATCTCCGTTGCGGCGAACGGCCAGAGCGCGGCGAGACGTTGCACGAGCCGCCGCGCCTTCTCCCGGATCAAGCGGTCGCGGGCATCAGGCGCGATGATCTCATCGCTGTCCTCGCCCCCGATGATGATGCGGCCCGCTGGCGTCGTCCGGGCGTAAAGATAATCCTTGGCGTTCTCCCAGATCAGCGCGCCATCCTTCCAGATGTTCTGTGGCTGCGGCGTAGTCGCAATCGCCCAGCTCGAGGACACGGCCTGGACCGTCGACCGAACGATATCCGGCATCACATAGCCGGTCGCCAGCACGACGGCCCTCGCGGCAATTTCGCGACCGTTCTCGAATCCCACGGTCACCGCTTCGCCGGCCGGATCGAACGCTATGGCCTCCGCATCGAACTGCCGCGCACCGCGCGCGCGTGCGAGGTGAAGCAGTCCGTAGGCAAGTTGGAGCGGATCCGCATCTGCCGCGCCGGGCGAGACGATCGCGCCTGCGCGCGCTATCCGGTAGCTCTCGAGCAGTTGTCGATGATCGAGGAAGTCGCCGGGCAGGCCGGCGCGGCGGCGGAGCCGATGCTCGTCGAGTAAGTCGGCTACGGAGCTGCCGGCCGCCAGATAGAGCGAGCGCTTCTTTCTGATCTCTCCGGGCAGCTTGTGCTCACGAACCAGCGAGATCAGACCGGTCACGGCATCGATGCTGGCCCGATAGGCGCGCGCAGCCCGATCGAAGCCATACATCGCGGTCAGTTCGACAAGCGGGCGGTCGATCTCCCACAACAACATCGCGGTGCTGGCTACAGTGCTGCCCCGGCCCGGACGCTCTCGATCAACAATGACGACGTCTAGCCCCTGACGGGTCAGGCGCTCGGCGACCAGCGAGCCGGTGATGCCGGCGCCGACGATAAGCGCATCGCAGCCGAGATTCTCCGATAGCGTGGGACGCGATGGTGGCGTTGCGGCGACAAACCACGGCGAGACGCCGCCGCGCAAGTCGGCCTGGTCAGTATCATCTGAATCGAGGGAGCTGATGACGGTCCTCGCGGGAAAGGGCTTCCAGCACCAATCTCTGCGAGAACAGCTTGTTCCTGCAGCGCATATCCGGCCCTGCGACCTGCGACATTCAGTAGCCGAGCGCGCAGCCGTCCTTGCGCGGATCGGAGCCGCCGGTCAGCGTGCCCTTGTCCCAATCGATCCAGATGCCCTGGCCGCCGCCGAGCGGCGCGACCACGCTGGTGGTCTTGTGGCCGATCTGCTTCAGGCCTTCGACGATCTCCGCCGGCACGCTGTCCTCGAGCTGGTAGACGCCCTCGTAATGCAGGCCGCGCGGCATGTCGATCGCCTCCTGAATGTCGCAGCCATAGTCGAGCATGTTGGTCAGCACGCGGGTCTGGCCGACCGGCTGATACTGCCCGCCCATCACGCCATACGGCATCACCGCGCGGCCGTTTTTTGTGGCCAGCGCCGGGATGATGGTGTGCAGCGGACGCTTGCCCGGCGCGATGCAGTTCGGATGGCCGGGCTGGATGCGGAAGCCGCCGGCGCGGTTCTGCAGCAGGACGCCGGTCTTGTTGGAGACGATCGCCGAGCCGAACGAATGCGCGATCGAGTTGATGAAGGAGCAGACGTTGCGGTCCTTGTCGACCACCGTGATGTAGACGGTCGAGGGATTCATCGGCGGCGCAACGTTCGGCAATTCGAGCAGCCGGTCCATCCGGATGTTCTTGATGTGCTCGTCGGCGAACTCCTTGGAGAGGATACCGGCGACATCGACATGCGCGTGCTGGGGATCGCCGATGTACTGCTCGCGCATCATGTAGGCGATGCGTGCCGCCTCGGCCTCGAGGTGGAAGCGCTCGATGCTGAGCGGCTTGAACTTGGTCAGGTCGAAGCGCGACAGGATGTTGAGCATCACCAGCATGGTGATGCCGGGGCCGTTCGGCGGGCACTGCCAGACGTCATAGCCCTTGTACATCGTGCCGATCGGCGAGGTCGTCTCGGTCGAATGCGCCGCAAAGTCCTCCAGCGTGTGCAGGCCGCCGATACCGCGCAGCGTGTCGACCATGTCGGCGGCGATCTCGCCGCTATAGAAGGCGTCGCGGCCCTTTTGCGCGATGGCGCGCAGCGTCTTGCCGAGCTCGGGCTGGCGGATCACGTCGCCGGCGACCGCGGGCTTGCCGTGCGGCAGCAGATAGCGCTCGGTGTTGGTGCCGTTCTTCAGCTTCTCAAAACCGTTCTTCCAGTCGAAGGCGATGCGCGGAGCGACGACATAGCCCTCCTCGGCGGCCTTGATCGCGGGCTGCAGCAACCGGTCGAAGCCGAACTTGCCGTGATCCCTGAGGATCACGTCCCAGGCGTCGATCGCGCCGGGAATGCTGACGGCATGCGCCGAGGTCAGCGGCACCGAATGGATCTTGCGTTCGAGGTACCACTCGGCGGTGGCCGCCATCGGCGCCCGGCCGCTGCCGTTATAGGCCGTGATCTTGCCCTCGCCCTTCGGCTGGATCAGCGCAAAGCAGTCGCCGCCGATGCCGGTCGATTGCGGCTCAATGACGCCGAGCAGCGCACAGGCCGCAACCGCAGCGTCGGCGGCCGTTCCGCCCGCGCGCATCACGTCGATGGCCACCAGCGCCGCCTCCGGATGCGACGTTGCAACCATCGCGTTCTGGGCGTGGACCGTGGAACGGCCGGCGAAGTGGAAATTCCTCATAACGGAGAGCTCGCTTGATCGTGAGGGTCTGATGCTGCTGCGGCAGGTGGATGCCAAGGGGATACGAAGTACATGGCACATTCGTCCCCGGCAGGGCAATGCATGGTATGCCAGAGGAATTACCCCGATAATGCATGGCTTTGCGGGGTTTCGCCGGTCTGGCGGGCCTGATAAACACCCCGGCCATGCCCCTCAAGGTCGCCGCCTTCTACCAGTTCGCCGCGCTGCCCGACTTCCGCGCACTGCGCGAGCCGCTGCGCGCGCTCTGCACCGGGCTTGATCTCAAGGGCAGCGTGCTGCTCGCACATGAGGGCATCAACGGCACCATCGCCGGCAGCGACGAAGCCGTCGATGGTTTCGTCGCTGAGCTCAGGCACGGGCCGCTGTTCGGCGGCCGCCTCGACAATCTCGAGCTGAAATTCTCCGAAGCCGCGCAGATGCCGTTCCAGCGGCTCAAGGTGCGGCTGAAGAAGGAGATCGTGACGCTCGGCGACACCACGGTCGATCCGGCGCGGCAAGTCGGCACCTATGTCGACGCCGGCGACTGGAACGAACTCATCGCCTCGCCTGACATCATGGTGCTCGACACCCGCAACGCGTTCGAGGTCGCGATGGGCAGTTTCGAAGGCGCGGTCGATCCCAAGATCGCGAGCTTTGGACAATTCAAGGAATTTGCCGCGCGTCAGCTCGATCCCGCGAAGCACCGCAGGATTGCAATGTTCTGCACCGGCGGCATCCGCTGCGAGAAGGCGAGCGCCTATCTGCTCGCGCAAGGCTTCAGCGAGGTCTATCACCTCAAGGGCGGCATCCTGAAATATCTCGAGCAAACGCCGCGGCAGGACAGCCGCTGGCGCGGCGACTGCTTTGTATTCGACGAACGGGTCGCGCTCGGCCACGGCCTGCGTGAACGTAGGCACGAGGACGCCGTGCATGAATGACGCGGCAAAGCTGAGCGAACGGATCGATGCGCTGGAGGTCCGCCTGACCTACCAGGATGAAGCCATCGAGACACTGAACCAGACCATCACGGCACAATGGAAGCAGATCGACGCGCTGACACGCCAGCTCGCCGAGTTGCGCGATCGGCTTCAGGAAGCCGAACGCCAGGCGCCGGGCCCCGCCAACGAGCGCCCGCCGCACTACTGATCGGTATCGCCGGAGCCCGGTGGCGCCGGATTACATGTTGCTCACCTGACGCATCGGCTTTGCGCCGCTGAAGAACAGGCTGGACAACCGCTGCACCATCGCCGTCGCGCGGCTTCCCTCGAGGCCCTGGCGAACACATAGCAGGCGCTTCTGCAACGGAAGCTCCGGCAGATAATAGTCCTTCGCCGAGATCAGCGAGGACGGGATCATCCGCTCGGGGCATGCCGTCAGGCCGTATCCGGCCCGTGCGGCTTCGAGTCGCAGCTGGTGGTTCGGGCTCCTGAACACGATCTTGTACGAGATGTTGTGCTTGGCGAGCGTCCGGATCATCCAGTCGTCACCCGGCCACGCCAGGATCGGGATCGGGGCGCCCGGCCGCAGAACAAAATCGCGTGACCGTACCCAAACCGAGCGCTCTTCGGCCTCGGCGGCGATCGTCACCTCGTGTTCGTTCTCCAGCGAAGGGTTGCTGTAGACGAAGGCAATGTCGATGTAGCCGTCGATCAATCCTCTGATGACGATCGGCGACATGTCGGCGTGAACCAGCACGTCGGCGAGTGCGTCGGCCGGATGCAGTTTGAGGAATTCCTCGGCGAGCATCGTGCTTATTCCGAGCCGCAGCGGCTGCGGTCCTTCGTGATTGCCGCCGAGCCGAAGCAATTGGTCGTTCGCTTCGAGGATTCGCCTTGCCTGCTGCACGGCAACCTTGCCGAGCTCCGTCGTCGTGGTGCCGTTCGCCGTTCTGACGAAGAGCGCGCCGCCGACCAGGCTCTGCAGTCGCTTGACCTGCGAACTGATCGCCGGCTGACTGAGGCCGAGACGCTCGCCGGCCTTCGATAGACTTCCCGTCTCTGCGATCGCAACGACGGTGCGAACGATCTCTGTCGGAATATTCAAATGCTGACGTGGTCTGTGCATCGCGAGCCCTCCAATCTCAGCACGGGACGCAATTACGTTCTCCAGTATGTGATTCAGCTATACTAACATTTGGTTGCACTTTCGTTTAGTTTCAATTTGTCGCGCTGCCACTGCAATTGCAGGCCTTATGTATTGTTACGTGCATTGCCACGTAGTGCTACGGTATCGGACGACTGCATCTGCACACACACGCAGCACCTCAACCCAATCAGACCCCGGGTTTCTGCGGACACAGCATCAAAAATCCTGATCGCCCCATAACGTGTCGCCCACCCAATAAGTTTGAACGCTGCCATTCATCTGGATTGAGGTCACTGATTCGCGGAAGCGTTTTCATAGTTTTCCTTAATCAAAGCCTCGCAACGTGGCGCCCCAGTTTGCGTTTCGAGGTATGCCATGACCAGGTTATTTCGGTGTCGAAGCGGCGCTTCTGCTGTCGAATTTGCGCTGATGCTGCCGCTGTTTCTCGCCTTCATTTTCGGCATCATTGTATTCGGTTCGTATCTCGCGATGGTGCATGGCGTCCAGCAACTCGCCGCCGAAGCGGCGCGGTCGTCGATCGCCGGAATGACCGACACTGAACGCAACAGCCTCGCGACGAGCTACGTCACCGCCAACGCATCGACCTACCCGCTGCTGGTAGCCAGCAATCTCACCGTCAATGCCGCACCGTCCCCATTGAACGCCAACGTCTACGTCGTGACCGTCAACTACAACGCGGCCGGCAACTTCATCTACAAGCTGCCTTTCGTCCCCGCTCCGGCGAGCACCATCGTCCGCTCCGCTGCGATCCAGTACGGGGGATTCTAGCATGAGCGGCATCCTCATGCTGATGCGGCGCTTCGGCGCCGACGAACGAGGCAACTTCGCGATGATGTCGGCCGGCCTGATGACGCTCCTGATCGGGTGCGCCGGGCTTGCCATCGATCTCGGCACGATCTTCGCCGACCGGCGCAAGACCCAGAGCACCGCCGACCTCGCCGCGATCGTCGCTGCCGCCAATCTGAGCAATCCGGTCAACGCCGCCTCCGCGACGGTGACGCAGAACAACTATCCGGCCAGCGCGCTGGTCAAGGTCGAGACGGGGACCTACACCGCAAACAGCGCCATCGCGCCGCAGGCCCGTTTCGTGACCCCGGCGGTCAGCATTCCGAACGCCGCGCGCGTCACGTTGACGACCAAGACCCCGCTTTACTTCGCGCGCTATCTGACCGGCGCGAGCAGCTTCAACATCACGACGACCGCCACCGCGACGTCGACCGAAATGGCCTCGTTCGCGATCGGGTCGAGGTTGCTCTCCGTCAACGGCGGGGCGCTCAACGCGCTGCTCGGCTCCATGCTCGGCACCACGCTGTCGCTCTCGGTGATGGACTACAATTCGCTGATCAGCGCCAAGATCGACGCCCTCGACTTCCTGTCGGCGCTGGCAACCCGGGTCAACCTGACCGGCGTCACCTATGGCGACCTCTTGAGCAGCAACCTCAAGGTCGGCGATATCATGGCGGCCGCGCTGACCACACAGCAGATCACCAACGGCGCGGGCGCCGCGACCACCGCACTGTCGACGATCTCCCAGGCCGTCACCGGCTCCTCAACCAAGATTTCGCCGGGCACCCTGATCGATCTCGGTCCCTTCGCCAACCTGACGGTGGGCCAGAAACCGAAGGTCGGCGCCAGCGTTTCGGTATTCGACCTCATCGACACAATGGCGCAGATCGCCAACGGCAGCAATCAGATCGCAACCTCGATCGATTTCGGTCTGCCAGGCCTTGCCGCCGTATCCGTGATCGCAACGGTCGGCGAGCGACCGGTCGGCTCGAGCTGGATCGCAATGGGTACCCAGGGCGTGAGCGTCCACACCGCGCAGACCAGGATCCTGGCGACCATCAATGTGCTCGGCTCGGGCAGCATCGCTTCGATCAATCTGCCGGTCTATGTCGAGGTCGCCTCGGGGACCGCGACGCTCAATGCGGTGTCCTGCGGTCATCCGAACATCAACACCTCGCAGGTGACGATCGGCGTGACGCCGGGGATCGTCGACGCCTGGATCGGCAAAGTCACGGTCGCCGACATGACCAACTTCACGACCAAGCCCAATCCGCCGCCGGCAACGCTGGTCACTGTGTTGGGCATCCCCGTCACCGGCCTCGCTCATGCCGGCATGGGCAACACCACGCCGACCAACGTCAACTTCAGCTACAGCGAGATCCAGTCGGGGACGAAGAAGACGGTGACGACGACCAATTTCCTGTCATCGCTGACGGCAAGCCTGCTCGGTAACCTCACGCTCAACATCGCTGGCATTCCGATCCCGGGCTTGGGCGCGCTGGTCATGAGCATTCTCAACGCCGTGACGAGTCCGATCGATCAGGTGCTGGCGTCCCTGCTCTCGGCGCTCGGCATCGGGCTCGGCCAGGTCGACGTCTGGGTGCTGGGCATCCGCTGCGACGGTGCGGTGCTGGTGAACTAGGGGCGTTCGGGCATCACATCGGGGTAGGAGACTGGCGTGAGTACAACAATAAAAAGATACAAGATCGACAGCCAACGAACCGTCCTGATGAAGCGCGGCACGATCCTCTTCCGCAACGCCAGCGTCGGATGCCTTGTGCTCAACATCTCGACCGGCGGCGCGGGGCTGGCCGTGGAAAGCGATGCCGCAATTCCGTTCGCATTCGATCTCGAGATCGAGAGCGAACCGATCCGGCGGCACTGCATTCTGGTCTGGCGGCTGCAGCGCCGGCTCGGCGTGACCTTCGAGTTTGACCGGGTGCCGCGCCCCGAAGGTGGTCCGGTCTAGCCGGTCCAGCGCATCACGATTCGGCGATTCCTGCCGCGACGATCGCGCCCCACGACGCGGGCGCGGTGCGCTTCGAACCACCGCTCCGCAGTGAGCCGCTCCTCGCACGGCTGAACCCATTTCGCATCGTGGTTAGCGATTGCTGGGATATAACAGCTAATTGTCCCGATTGCCGTCGTGCTTCGACGGCGCGGGTTGCGTGGCGCTGACCGGATCGGAGGCCGGGAAGGTATCCTCCAGCCCCTCCTTCAATCGGGAGCGCGCCTTGCGGTCGGCAGCCCGTGCCTCGTGCGGCTTCTCGGCGTGCTTGTCATGAGCAGCAGGATCGAATTTCTGGTCCATGTCGTCCCTCCATTCCGGGGGACAACGCACCCGCGCAAACCGGGGTTCCAGAACCGCCTTGGCCCATTGCGCCGCAGCGTGTATCAGGGGCCAAATTTTGACCGTGATCAGGAACTTTCGCGTGCCCCAGGATCCCACCACAAAGCCGCTCATCGACCTCCTGTCGGGCCACCGGCAAGCCGTGCCGCCGCTCTGGATGATGCGGCAGGCCGGCCGCTATCTGCCGGAATACCGCGAGCTGCGCGCCAAGGCGGGCGGCTTCCTCGATCTCTGCTTCACGCCCGAATTCGCAACCGAGATCACGCTGCAGCCGATCCGCAGGTTCAACTTCGACGCCGCCATCATCTTCTCCGATATCCTGGTGATCCCCTACGCGCTCGGCCGTTCGGTGCGCTTCGAGGCCGGCGAAGGGCCGCGGCTCGATCCGCTGGCAACGCCCGGCGAGATCGCGACGCTGGCCACCCGGGCCAATTTCGACAAGCTCGAGCCGGTGTTCGAGGCGCTGCGCCGCGTCCGGCGCGAGCTTGCGCCAAACATTACGCTGATCGGCTTCTGCGGCGCGCCATGGACGGTCGCGACCTACATGGTGGCCGGACAGGGCACGCCGGACCAGGCCCCCGCGCGGATGCTCGCCTACCGCCATCCGGACGCGTTCGCCGGGATCATCGACGTCCTGGTCGAGAACTCGATCCACTACCTCGTCGGGCAGCTCAAGGCCGGCGCCGATTGCCTGCAGATCTTCGACACCTGGGCCGGCGTGCTGCCGCCACGCGAGTTCGCCCGCTGGTCGATCGAGCCGACCCGGCGCATCGTTGCCGGGGTGCGCAAGCAGGTCCCCGGTGCCCGGATCATCGGCTTTCCGCGCGGCGCGGCGGGCATGCTGCCGGCCTATGTCGAGCAAACCGGCGTCGATGCCGTCTCGATCGACTGGGCCACCGAGCCGTCGATGATCCGCGAGCGCGTGCAGAGCCGCGTCGCCGTGCAGGGCAATCTCGATCCGTTGGCCCTGATTGCCGGCGGCGCCGCGCTCGACCGCGCGGTCGACGATGTGCTGGAGAACTTCGGCAAGGGGCGGCTGATCTTCAACCTCGGCCACGGCATCCTGCCGGAGACGCCGATCGCCCATGTCGAGCAGATGGTCGCACGGGTCCGCGCGCATAACGGCTAACGCCCTGTAGCCCACTCCATCACCGTCACCCTGAGGAGCGCGCCTTGCGCGCGTCTCGAAGGGTCGACGGCCCCGCTTTCTCCGCACGAATAATGCGGGGCCGTGCATCCTTCGAGACGCCGCTTCGCGGCTCCTCAGGATGACGGGTCGAGATGTTACCGAGCATCCTCCAAAATCATATCCGACGCCTTCTCCGCGATCATGATCGTCGGCGCGTTGGTATTGCCCGACATCAGATCCGGCATCACGGAAGCATCGACCACGCGCAGCCCCTCGACCCCGCGCACCTTGAGCCGCTGGTCGACGACCGCGAGCGCATCGTTGCCCATCCGGCAGGTCGAGGTCGGATGATAGACGGTGCTGCCGGTGCGGCGGCAGAAATCGAGCAAATCGTCGTCGCTCACCACCTTGGCGCCGGGATCGACTTCCCCGACCGAGTATGATTTCAGCGCCGGCGCGGCCAGGATCTTGCGCAGGATGCGGATGCCGTCGATGAAGGCGCGGCGATCGGTCTCGGTCGCCAGATAGTTGATGCGGATTTCCGGCGGCACGCTCGGGTCCGCGCTCCGGATCTTCAGCGAGCCGCGGCTCTCCGGGCGCAGCTGGCAGACCGAAGCCGTGAAGCCCGAGAACGGATGCAGCTTCTCGCCCATCTTGTCGGTCGAGAACGGCAGGAAGTGGATCTGGATGTCCGGCGACGCCAGCCGCGGACTGGTCTTGAAGAACGCGCCGGAGGTGCCGGCGGCGATCGTCAGCGGTCCCTTGCGCAGCGCCGCGTAGCGCAGGCCGGCCATCACGCGGCGCACCGGATGATTGATGACGTCGTTCAGCGTGACAGTCTGGGCGCAGCGCGTGACGATGCGCACCTGCATGTGATCCTGCAGGTCGTTACCCACGCCGGGCGCATCGAGCAGAACCTCGATGCCATGCTGCCGCAGCAGATCGGCGGGGCCGACGCCGGACAGCTGCAGCAATTGCGGCGAATTGTACGCGCCGCTCGACACCAGCACCTCCTTGCGCGCCTTGGCCGTGCGCAACTGCCCGTTCTGCTTGTACGCGACGCCGCTCGCGCGCTTGCCATCGAACAGGACGCGCTGCGCCAGCGCCGAGGTCTCGACATGCAGGTTGCCACGCGTCAGCGCCGGCCGCAGATAGGACCGCGCCGTCGAGGCGCGCCGGCCGCGCCGCGTCGTGGTCTGGAAGAAGCCCGCGCCCTCCTGGGTCGCGCCGTTGAAATCCGGATTGGTCGGGATGCCCACCTCGGCCGCGGCATGCACGAAGGCTTCCGACAGCGGATCGTGGTGCCGCCAGTCCGACACCGGCAGCGGACCGCCCGCGCCGTGATATTTGTCGCCGCCGCGCTGCTGATCCTCCGCCTTCCTGAAATAGGGCAAGACGTCGTCATAACCCCAGCCGGCATTGCCGCGCTGCCGCCAGCGGTCATAGTCCTCGTGCTGGCCGCGCACATAGAGCAGGCCGTTGATCGAGCTGGAGCCGCCGAGCACCTTGCCGCGCGGCTGGAACACCTGCCGCCCGTTCAGGCCGGGCTCAGGCTCGGTCTGGTACATCCAGTTGACGGATTTTTCCTTGAACAGCTTGCCGTAGCCGAGCGGGACATGGATCCAGATGTTGGTGTCCTTCGGCCCGGCCTCGACCAGCAGCACCGAGTGCTTGCCGTCGGCGCTCAGGCGGTTGGCGAGCACGCAGCCGGCCGAGCCGGCGCCGACGATCACGTAATCAAATTCGGCGACGTCGTTCGGCGACGCGCCATCCTTGTTGTTGTTCATTGGTTTCCCCCGGCCATGCGGCGCGGCCGGCAGGGTTGCGCCCCTGCCCAGCATTGGGAAGAGACGTAGCGAGCGTGGCAGATACGGTCAAGAAAGTTAGCTGGCGATCCGGAGCGGTACCACCGGACCTTTCACCGCGGGATCGGCGGGCCACAAGCCATCAACGCGACGGGCGCGTTCAGCTCTCCGCTTTGCGCCGTCGCGTACCGGCGCGCTGCTGGTTCCGGCGCGTCGGCTTGGTCACCGCCTGATCCACGCGGGAGCCGGACGGCAGGCCGTATTTCGCTGACGCCGCCTCCAGCGAGGTCTCCTCATCGGGCACATGGAGGCTCGAGAGAAAATCGGCACCGGCCCGCATCACGTGCTCGGCGGCAAGCGTGGCGGCGGCGCGCTCGTCGCCGGCGATGATGGCGCGCAGGATCGCTGCGTGCTCATCCCAGGTCCGCGCCTGGCGCACCGGATCGGTGGGTGAGAACAGCATCGCCGTGCGTTCGCGCAGCCGCTTCAGCAGATCGGCGAGCACGCGGTTGCGGCCGGCCTCCGCCAATTCGTGGTGGAATTGCTGGTTGAGATCCGACAACAGGTCGTAGCGCCGTCCCGCGACCGCCTCGTTGCCCTGCTTCAACACCGCCGCGATCCGCTTGATGATGCTCTCTTCGCGGCGACGCGCAGCCAGGCGCGCGTTTTGTCCCTCGAGCAGCGCGCGGACTTCGACCGTCTCGCGCGCTTCCTCGTCGCTCATCGTGATGACGGAGGCACCGCGCCGCGCGGTCACCTCGACGAGCCCCTCCGACTCCAGCACGCGGATCGCCTCGCGCACGGGGTTGCGGGAAACACCGAGCTCGTCGGCGAGGCGGCCCTCGACCAGCCGCTCGCCGGGCTTCAGCCGCCGGCTCAGGATCGCCTGCCGCAGCTCCTCGATCACCCTGCCGTGGAGGGAGAGGTAGTCGTCGCCGAGACGTTTGGAGCTTCCGAGCTTGCCTGCCATGAACCGACCTGTCCGGCCGCGCTTCGCTCAATGCATGGACACCGGAGGTCCAACGAGCTGCCAGAGTCCTGGCCGAATGACCGCTGCTGCGTATTTAGACCGCCGGCTGCATGCCATCAAGCCGCGCTCATTCGCCGTCAACAGCTACAGGTCGCGCCGCCGGCACCGCGGCTTTCGGCACCCACGACACGCTCACGCTGCCGGTGAGAAAGGTCTGGCACGCCATCCGATAGCCGGCGGCGAACTGCGCGTCGGTGAGGTGCTTCCGCTCCTTCGGCTTGATCGCATCGGTGTTCTCGATGCCTTTCTCGATCAGGCATTTGCAGGTTCCACACAGGCCGCCGCCGCACTTGAACGGAATGCCGCCCTGCTCGCGCAGCGAGACGCGCAGCAGATTGCTGTTCTCCGCCGCGGTGACGGTTTTCCCGCCATTGGTCAGAAACGTGACTTCGATCATCCCGCCATCCGCTCAGCGCTTGCGCAGCTTGGTGTCCATGTGACCGAATGTGATGAGGTGCTCGAGTTCGTGCAGCGCCCGCTCGGGGGTCTCGAACTTCTCGAGGAATTTCGAGGGCACCTCGTTCACGATCGGCGGCGACCAGGCCTCGTCGATCACCCTGACCTTGGTCTCCTCGACCAGCTCGGCGATCACGAACGTCGCCTTCCTGATGCCGTAGAACAGGTAGTCGTAGGCCGCGAGCGGCCGCAGTCCGTCAGCGATCTCGGTGCGAAACTGCCCCGGCTTGCTCGTCAGTATCACATACATCGATCACGTCCTCCCAACCGCGGCGCCGGCCGGCGCGACGACGTCGACCAGCGGGGCTGCCTCCTGCGACAGTTCAACGTCATGCGTGAGCCAGAGCTGGCAGGCGAGACGATATCCCTGCTCGATCCTGGCACCGAGGCGCTTCTTTTCCTTCCAGTTCGGCTCCGGCAGGTGCTCGCCGCCCTTGATGATCAGCGACGCGCACTTCCCGCACTTCCCCATCCCGCAGCCGTAAAGGAAGTTGGGATAGGGAAACTGGCGGATGCCGGCGCGGACGACGAGATTGGTGTTCTCCTTGACCTCGCCGACAAAGGTCTCGCCGTTGCGGTGAAAGATGACGTTGGGCATCGCGCCGCTGCTCCCCGCGCTCAGGCCTGCAACAGCACGCGTTCCTCAGCGGAGACGCCGCTCGCAAGATCGAGCTCCGCCAGCGGAATGTCGCTTGCGACATAGTCGTGGTACAGCGCGGTCGTGTAGAGCAACCGCATCTGTGCACCGATCTCGCAGATCTTGAGGCAACGCTGCTGCAGCTCGACCGTATCGGCGTGCTCGAGCACGATCTGGTAGCCGCGCTCGCCGTGAATCTCGTCCGACACGATGTGAAGGTCGAAGAACTCGACTTCCTCGTCGGTGAATTTGTACTTCTCGCGCAGGGTCGGCGTCTGCTTGCGATAGATCGAGGGCACCTGCGACTCCAGGCCGACCACGAGGCCGGCCACCGCGACGATCGGATCCTCGCGCATCGCGACCGCATAACACCAGCTCTGCAGCCCGCGCGTCGTCGGCGTCATGTTGTCGGGGTTCTTGATGCGCGCCGCGGTCGTGCCGCAGGCCTCCGCGAAGCGGACCAGCAGATCGGTGTGACGGTCGCCCCCGATCTCCTCCTCGTACATATTGGCGAGCAGGAAGTCCTTGGCTTCCTGATACTGCTCCGGCATCCGCGCATAGATGTAGCCGAGATAGTCGGCGAACGGACCGACATAGTGGTAGTGGTTCTCGGCCCAGCGCGCGAGATGCGCGCGGCTGAGCTTGCCGCTCGCCCAGGCGACGCTGAACGGAGCCTTGTTGGCGCTCTTTCCCTTGATGGCATTTTCGAGGGCCGCTCGAAATTCCACGTGATCCATCAGCTTTTGCATCGTGGCGCTCCTGTGCCGTGAAGAAATCGCCGTCCGGCAACGACCATCAGTCCGTTTCGGTCGACCATTTCGGTATACTGTATACTATCCTTGTGCCTGTCAACACCGAAGGCCGGGTTCCCGGCCATCCATCCCACCCGACACCAACCGCATGGAATCGCCGCTATTTTGGGCTTCGGATGCACAAAAATTCGGTCGGAGGTGCTCCCATCCTTCTGCGACGCAGGGATCGCCAGCCCGCAATTTACGCTTGCCATTGCGGAATACAGTATACATTATTCGCGGCATTCGAGGGGGAAGCAACAACCATGCAGCACGCTCCGATCGTTGCCGCGCACTGGGTCTATTTGCTCGGCGTCGCCGTCATCGTTCTCACCATGATCTGGCGCGCCAACGTCGTGGCGCCGTCGGTGATCGCGACACTCCTGGTCGCGCTTGCCTGGACGCACAGCCCGGTCGCGGCACTTGCCAGCGTCTTCAACGCGAGCTTCACCGCCGCCAAGGAGCTGTTCAACATCTTCCTGGTGATCGCGCTGATGACGGCGCTGCTGAACGCGCTCAAGGTGCTGCGCTCGGACATTCGCATGGTCGAACCGTTCCGCGCCATTATGAAGAGCGGACACACCGCCTACTTCGTGCTTGCCGCCATCACCTATGTGATCTCGCTGTTCTTCTGGCCGACGCCGGCAGTGCCGCTGGTTTCCGCGGTGCTGCTGCCCGCGGCGATTGCGGCCGGCCTGTCGCCGCTCGGCGGTGCCATTGCGATCGCGATCGCCGGACAAGGCATGGCGCTGTCGTCGGACTACGTGATCGGCGTTGCGCCCGGGATCAGCGCCAAGGCGGCCGGCGCCGCGGTCAGCGCCGCCACCGTCGCGGACCGCGCGCTGGTGCTGTCCCTCATCACGGGCGGCATCGCGTTGACGCTCGCCTATCTTTCGATCCGCAAGTCGATCACCAAGGCCGACGAGCGGCTGCTGGAGCGCTGGCAGGCGCAGCCCAGCAACGGCGAATTGGCCCGGCTGGAGCAGGAAGGCAGCTTCGACAAGGCGGAGATCGCGCGCGGCACCGCCGACGGCCAGCGGCCGCTTGCGACCCAGGCGCAGATCGACAAGGAACTCGCCGGGGTGCCGACGCGCCGCGAAGGCTGGTCGAAGTTCTTTGCGATTGCGACCCCGCTCGCCTTTCTCTGCGTCATCGCGGTGATGGTGCTGGCCAAGCTTGGCGTGGGCCACGACCTCAAGGGCGGCGATGCTGCCGCTCTGGTCGGCGGCGTCGCCGCGATCCTGATGATCTGCGCATCCTTCATCACCGATGACCTGCGCAAATTCCTCGACACCAGCGCCGACCACGTCACCGAAGGTTTCGTCTTCGCATTCAAGGCGATGGGCTCCGTGCTGCCGATCGCGGGCTTCTTCTTTCTCGGCGCCGAGCCGAGCCTGTCTGCACCGATCCTCGGGGTGCCCGCGGCCCAGGCGCCGAGCCTCCTGTTCGAGTTGATCCAGACCGCGCAAGCCTGGATACCGGGCAACGAGATTTTCGTCGCCTTCGGCATCCTGATCGCCGGCATGATCACCGGCATCGACGGCTCGGGCTTTGCCGGCTTGCCGCTGACCGGCTCACTGTCGGGTGCGCTGGCACCGTCGGTCGGAATGGAGCCCGCGACGCTCGCCGCAATCGGCCAGATGGGCGCGGTGTGGACCGGCGGCGGCACCCTGGTGGCCTGGTCGTCGCTGATCGCAGTGGCCGGCTTCGCGCGCGTTCCCGTGTTCCAGATCGTGCGGACGGCGATGATCCCCGTATTGACCGGGCTCGCGGTGTCGACCGTCTGCGCGGTGCTGATCTGGCATTGAGGAGAATCCTGTGACGACAGCTGAAACGACGATACGCAACGCGCACCCTTCCGCGGAGGGCAGCGCAGGGATCGCAGAATTTCCGAACCTGATCGCCGGCGAGCGGATCGCAAGCGCGTCCGGCAGACTGTTCGTGAACATCAATCCCGCCGACACCAGCGACCTGGTCGGCCGCTTCCAGGAATCGACCGCCGCCGATGCGCAAGCGGCCGTCGATGCCGCGGCCGCCGCGTTCGAAGGCTGGCGGCGGACGCCGATCTCCAAACGCGCCGCCATCCTGAACCGGGCCGCCGATCATCTCGAGGCGCGCGCCGGTCACATCGCGCGGGAGATGACGCGGGAAATGGGCAAATCGCTCGGCCTCGCCCGCGACGAGGTGCTGCGCTCGGCACAGACTCTGCGGTTCTATGCCGTGGAGGGACTGTCGCTCACCGGCGAGGTGTTTCCGAACGACGATGCAGACATGACGGTCTATACGTTGCGCGAGCCGCTCGGCGTCGTGTCGGTGATCACGCCATGGAATTTTCCGATCTCCATCCCGGCGCGCAAGATCGCGCCGGCCCTCATCACCGGCAACACGGTGGTGTTCAAGCCGTCGTCCGATGCGCCGCTCAGCGGCTATCGCCTGGCGGAGGCGCTGATTGCAGCGGGCCTGCCGAACGGTGCGCTCAACTTCATCACTGGCAAGGCCGGCGAGATCGGGCCTGCGATCACCGAGCAGCCGGTCATTCGCGCGATTTCCTTCACCGGGTCGACATCCGCCGGCGAACAGATCTGCCGCGCGGTCAGCTTCACGACCCGCACGCAGATGGAGCTCGGCGGCAAGAACCCGCTGATCGTCATGGACGACGCCGACCTCGATCTGGCGGTCGATTTGACCGTCAAGGGCGGCCTGTCGCTGGCCGGCCAGGCCTGCACCGGCACCAGCCGCGTCCTGGTCACGAAGCAGGTGCGCACCGAGTTCACCGCACGGCTCCTCGCCAAGGTGAAGGCGATCAAGATCGGCAGCGGCCTCACCAGCGGGATGGAGATGGGGCCGCTCGCCACAGCCAGGCAGCTCGAAACGGTGCTGCGCTACGTCGCGATCGGGAAGAAGGAAGCAACGCACCTCCATGGCGGCGACCGGCTCACCGGTGCCGCCTATGACGGCGGCTACTTCGTCTCACCCGCGATCTTCAGCGATGTGACCCAGGACATGACGATCGCACGCGAGGAGATCTTCGGCCCGGTCATCGCGATCATCGAGGTCGACGGCTATACTGACGCGATCGCCAAGGCCAATGCCAGCGAGTACGGCCTGTCGGCGGCGATCGTGACGCGCAACCCGCGCGCGATGCACGATTTCGCCAATGACATCCAGTCCGGAACGGTCAAGATCAACCGCACCACCACGGGCAATTTGATTAACGCGCCGTTCGGCGGATTGAAGCGGTCGAGCACCTCGACCTTCCGCGAGTCCGGCCGCACCGGCCTCGAATTCTACACCCAGATCAAGACGGTCTACCGCGGCACCTAAGCCGCGGTCGAAGACCCCACTCCAATCCTGGACCAGAGCGATGAAACAGTCTTTCAAACTTGAACTTACCGAAGCCCGCCACATGATCGCTGCCGCGATCCGCAAATCCGCCGAGATCGGCGTTGCGGAGACGGTCTGCGTGACCGATGACGGCGGCTATCCGCTGGCGCTGGAGCGGATGGATGGCGCGCGGGTCACCGGCCCGCAGATCGCCTGGAACAAGGCGTTCACGGCGGCCGGACACAAGCGCTCCACCCATTTGTTCAACCAACCGCCGAACGGACCTGCCCTGCCCGGCAACGAGGCCTTCGGCATCCAGTGGAGCTTTGACGGAAAATTTGCCGTGTTCGTCGGCGGCTTTCCGATCGTGGTCGACGACGAGGTTGTCGGCGGCATCGGGTTGAGCGGCGGCAACGGCGAGCAGGACACCCAATGCGGCGTCGCAGCCCTGCAGGCGTTGCAAGAGCTGCTGCACGGCCACCGCGTGCTGGTCGCAGCCGACATCAAGAAGTGACTGATGCCGCCGGGAACGACTTATGTCTCGCACCGAGACCTTCGAGCAGTTGCCCGACCAGCATATTGAGCTCGCCGGCGCTGCCGGCGGCACCGAAGACGTAACGGTCGGGCCGCACGATGACCGCGGCGGCGCCATGTTGCAGCATCCAGTCGGCGAACAGCCCGTCGCGCTCGACCACGCTCAGAATGCCGTTGGCATCGCTGCTTTCACCTGACGTCGTGATGACGACACGTTCGCCGGCGAGATGCTGCCAGGCGGCACGGGACGCGTTCGACAGCCACGCCATCGGCTCCGCGGCCGCCGTCACGATCGCAAATTCCGGCCTCAGCAGATCGTCGAGCCGGCAGGTCTGCCCATCCGGCGCACGCACATGCGGCTGCACGAACAGCCGCCCGCCAAGAATGGCATCGCGCGCGATCAGACCGGAGACGAGATCGGGGATGAATTTCTGCCTGATGGTTTCGGCCTTGCCGGCCTTCAGGTCGGCGCGCAGCCGCACGTCACGTTCGGCAGCTGCCGCGGGATCGAGTTCGCCGATGATCTTGCCGAACTCCTTGGCGCTGGCGACGACGGCGCGGACATGCGGCTTGCGCTCGATCTCGTAAGCGTCTAGCAGCGCCTCGCCGGCGTCACCGCGCAGCACCAGGCGCAGCTTCCAGGCCAGGTTCACGGCATCGCGGATGCCGGCGCACAGCCCCTGGCCGAGGAACGGCGGCGTCTGGTGCACGGCATCGCCCATCAGGAGCACGCGGCGGTCGCGCCAGCGCTGCCCGAGCAGCGCGTGGAAGCGATAGACCGCCGAGCGCCAGATCGTGAGGTCGGAAATGTCGGTGAAGCCCTTCAGCAGCTTCACGACGTTGTCGGATGCGCCGGCCGCCTCGGGATCCTCACCGGGCAACAGCTTGATCTCCCAGCGCCGCAGATTGCGCGGCCCCGGCACGAAGGTGCCGGGACGCGACGGCCAGCAATACTGAAAGCTCCGGGCCGGCCGCTTGGCGGGGTCGCTGGTCAGCGTATCCACCACCATCCACCATTCATCGAAGGCAAGGTCGTCGAGACCAATGCCGAGCTGCTTGCGCACGAAGCTGTTGGCGCCGTCGCAGCCGATCAGATAGCGCGCGCGGATCAGGAACTCGTCGCCTTGCTCGCGCCGCGCCGTCAACGTCACCGCGCGCTCGTCCTGTTCGAGCGCCACGCCGGCGACCGCAAGGAAAACGTCGACCTGCGGATAGCCGGCAAGCTTGTCGCGCAGCGCCTGCTCGACGTCAGGCTGCACGAACGTCACGTTCGGAATCCAGCCGAGCGGATACGGCGGCGGCATCGGGTCGAAGATCTTGATGATCTCGCCGTCGACGCCGAGATAATGCGAGCCGTTATGCGGGGCGATCGCCTGCTCCGTGAAATCGCCGAGCCCGATCGCCTGCAGCACGCGCAGCGCCTCGTGATCGAGCGTGATCGCGCGCGGCTTGTCGTAGATGTCGGCAGTGCGCTCGACGACCGCGACGCTCAGGCCGGCTTTCGCGACCAGATTGGCGAAGATGGCACCGACCGGCCCGAGACCGACGATTGCCACGTCATACATCGGACCATGCCCGGGGTTCGCGACTGACATAGACATGCTACTTCGCGAGATAACTCTCGAGCGTCAACGGCTTCGGCTTCATTTGCGGCTCGCGGACCGCGACACCTTCGAACGGCGTCGCCTCCTCGAACCAGGCCTGCCGCGCCGGCAGGCCCCAGGGAAACGAGATCTTGTGGTCGGACGGGTCCCAGCCGATCGGCTCGTTCTCGATGTCCATGATCTGGTAGTGCGTGTTGAACAGCTCGACGCGGTGCCCGTCGGGATCGCGCATATAGACGTACATCGCATGGCCCGGCCCGTGCCGCCCGGGTCCGCGTTCAACCGCCGCGCCATAGCCGAGCTCGCCGGCGAGATCGCAGGCGTTCAGCAGATGATGAATCTCGGGCGCGAGGAACGCGAAATGATGCAGCCGCGGCCCCGCACCATTGAAGAACACGATGTCGTGCGGATTGCCCTTGCGCTGCAGGAACACGCCGCGCAGATCGAACGTGCCGGCGGGCGCGATATACTCGCTGAGCCGAAAGCCGGCCGCGGTATAGAACTCGCACGCCTTGCGCACGTCGGGCGTCAGCACCTGGTAATGATCGAGCCGCAGCGCCGAGCCGCCGGCGTGGCGGGTGAATTTGGTGATCATGCGCGGCTCGACCGGCATGGTCGCGCAGAACTCCAGCGGCGTGCCGGCCGGATCGGTCGCCTGCAGTGTGCGGCCCTGGTGCGGCACCTCGGCCCAGGCGGCCTCGCATCCATGCGCTTCGAAGAAGGCCTTGAGCCGGTCGAGGTCATCGTCCTGAAACACCCGCAAGCCGAGCCGCACGCAGACGGCGTCTCCACCCTTGCGCAACACAAGGCTGTGATGACAGGCCTCCTCGACGCCGCGGAAATAGAGCGCATCGCCCTCCTCGGCGGTCAGGATCAGCCCGATCACGTTTTCGTAGAACTGCCGGCTCGCCGCGAGGTCACAGACGGTCAGGACGACGTGGCTGGCCCGCGTGATCCGAAACCCGGGATCGTGGTTCGTGATCGGGAGGCTCATGCGCACCTTCTGGTTCTTGCCGTTCCTGGGAACTCAAGTCATTGCGAAAAACCGGCGGAGGATCAAGCCGAGCGGGGGCCACCTTTGCCGGTCCGTGACACCCGTCACGGCCCGCCGTGACACCCGTCACGCATTTCTATCGATTTGTTAGCAATGCCTGCCGGCGGGAACCAAAACGTGAGCCCGCCGTGGCACGGTTCGTTCCAATAGTTCATAGTTTGTCAAAGGTTTGCAGAGAATTCTTGGTCCCTGCGCATGGTCAAACCACGCAGGCAATGTAGTGAGATGCGTATCGATCTCAGATCATATTTCGCGGCCCTGTTCGCGGGTGACCTCGCGGCCTTCGGCGCACCACCGACAGACGAAGCGCTTGCCGGCCACATCCGCGCCGAGCAGGTTTCGCTCGTGCTCGGCTATTCCTTCGGCATCATGCTGGCCAACGCCTGCAACGCGCTGGTGCTCGCGGTTGCGCTGTGGCAATCGCCGGATTGGGCCTTCGCGCTGGTGTGGGCCGCTGCGGTGAGCAGCGCGGCGCTGTTCTTCGGCATGCAGGTGCGCGCATCGCGCCGCATCGCCAAGCCGCAATTCGTGTCGCGCCGGACCATGTACCGGCTGGTGCGCAATGCGCTGGCGCTGGGCGCGGCCTGGGGCGTCGTCCCGGTCACCTTCTTTGCGAACGCATCGAGCGGCGCCCAATTGGTGATCACGTGTCTCTGCGCCGGCATGCTGGCCGGCGGCGCCTTCGCCTTCTCCACCATCCCGATCGCCGCCATTGCCTTTACCGGGCCGATCTTCGTCGGCACCGCGATCTGCCTCGGCAGGGACGGCGACTTCATCTATCTGCTGATGGTCGTGCTCGTCCTGGTCTACGGCTCCGTGCTGCTGCGCGGCGTGTTCGTCAATGCATTCGAGTTCAGGCGCCGCATCATCGCCCAGCACGAAGCCGAACGGACGGTGCGGCAGGATCCGCTGACGCATCTGCCGAACCGCGTCGCCTTCAACGAGGCGCTCAACGGCGCGCTGAGCCGGCTGGAGCGCTCGGGCGAGGAATTCGCGGTGCTGCTGCTCGATCTCGACCGCTTCAAGGAGATCAACGACAGGTTCGGCCATCCGGCTGGCGACGAGCTCCTGGTGCAGCTTGCCGCCCGGTTGCAGCGCTGCACGCGCGCGGCCGAGCATGTCGCACGGATCGGCGGCGACGAGTTCGCGCTGATCATGTCCAATCTGACGCGGCCCGACGACGCACTCGCAATCGCCGAACGGTTCGTCGCGGCCTTCGCCGATCCGTTCCCGATCGACGGGTTCGAGATCACCAGCGCGATCAGCATCGGCATCGTGCTCGCGCCGCGGGACGGCAATACGTCCCACGATCTGCTCAAGCATGTCGACATCGCGCTGTACCGGGCGAAGAAATCCGGTCCCGGCACGATCTGCTTCTTCGAGGCCAGCGACGACCAGTCGGCGCGCGATCGCCGCGCCCTGCAGCGCGACCTGGAACAGGCCATCGAAGCCGACCAGCTGTTTCTGGTCTACCAGCCGTTCCTCGACATCCGCGAAGGCCGCGTCACCGGCTTCGAGGCGCTGCTGCGCTGGCAGCATCCGACGCGTGGCCTGATCCCGCCCAGCGTCTTCATTCCGATCGCCGAGGAGAGCGGACTGATCCACCAGCTCGGCGAGTGGGTGATCCGCCGCGCCTGCGCGATGCTGTCGCGCTGGCCTGATGACATCAGGATCGCGGTGAATTTCTCCGCGGTCCAGTTCCAGAACGTCGGCATCCTGCAGACCATCGTCGAGGCGCTTGCCGAGGCCAATGTCGCGCCGAACCGGCTGGAGATCGAGATTACCGAATCGATGCTGATCTCGAAATTCGGATCGGCGCCCGCGATCCTGAACGGGCTGCTCGAGCTTGGGCTAACGGTCGCGCTCGACGATTTCGGCACCGGCTTCTCGTCGCTGACCTATCTGCGCAAGCTGCCGTTCAGCCGCATCAAGATCGATCAATCCTTCATCCGGGACATGCTGACCCAGCCGGATTGCGCCGCGATCGTCAGATCGGTGATCGGCCTCGCGCAGGACCTGCAGATCGGCGTCGTGGCCGAAGGCGTCGAGACCGCGGATCAGCTCGAATATCTGCGCCAGACCAGCTGCGACGAGGTGCAGGGCTATTTGATCGGCCGGCCGATGTCGGGCAGCGATATCTCCGCGCTGCTCGATCACAATCCGCAGCATTCGGTGCGCGCGGCGTAGCGCCGACCGGGCGCCGCACACATTACGGCGCGTCGGCGCGATGCAAGGTGTCGACCGTGATGGTGCCGCGGGCGCGCGAGACGCACGCGCAGATCTTGCGGCTCTCCTGCTTCTGGTGGTCGCTGAAGAACACGTCGCGGTGGTCGATCTTGCCGTCGACATCGACCACATCGATCGCACAGACGCCGCATTCGCCGCGCCGGCAGTCGCTCATCACCTCATGGCCGGCTTCGTTGAGCACGTCCAGCATCGAGCGGTCGCGCGGGATCACGAACTCGGTCCCCTCACCCTTGAGCCGCACGCGGAACGCCTCGGTCGGCAGCAGCCCGCTCGATCCAAAGGTCTCGTAACGCAGATCGGTCATCGCCCGGCCGGACGCCGCCCAGGCACGCCGCGCCGCATCGAGCATCCGCATCGGACCGCAGAACAATGTCATCGTATTCTGCGGCAGCCTTGCGAAGACGCCGTCGAGGTCGAGCCGTTTGCCCTCGTCAGCGGCATGGACGATGAGGCGGTCGCCAAGCAGACGCTCGAGCGTATCGAGATAGGCCGCGTCGCCGCGCGTGCGCACGGCATAGTGCAATGTCACGCCGGCATCGCGGCGGACCAGTGCCTGTGCCGCACCGACGATCGGCGTGACGCCGACGCCACCCGCGATCAGGCAGAAATGCCGCCGCGTCCAGTCGAGCTGCACCAGCGAGGTCGGCAGCGTGATGGTGAGCCGCGCCCCCGGCACAAGCGACCACATATAGCGCGAGCCGCCGCGGGAATCCGCTGCGTGCCGCACCGCGATCCGATAACCTTGCGGCTCGACTTCGCCGACCAGCGAATAGGACCGGGTCTGCGGCTGGCCTTCGATGGTGACGCCGACATCGATGTGGCTGCCGACGGGATAGGCCGCGCCGGTGAAATCGTCCGGCCGCAGCAGGAATTCGCGGATGCCAGGCGTGAGGTCGCGCGTTGCCAGCAGCGTGGCGGAGGTCCAGGTTTCAATGAATCGCATCGCGCGCTCCGTTCAGCCGGCGGTGACCAGCGCCAGCGCCGGCAGCAGATCAAGGTGGGTGCGGTTGCGCAGCGCCAGCCGCAGATTGCGTGCCGCAAGCCGGGCATGCTCGCGCATGATCGCTTCGGCGCGCGCGCCCTCGCGGTTCTCGATGGCGTCGACCACCACGCGATGATGGTCCTGCGCGATCAGCAGAATCTGGCGCGCCTCGGGCAAGGCCGATTGCGCCATCACGAAGCCGCTCGGCGAGGCGAACGGCAGCGCCGAGGCGCGATCGATCTGGCGGATCAGCGGCGGACTGCGCGACAGTTCGGTGAGCAGCGCGTGGAAGCGCGCATTGAGCGCGACATAAGACGAAAACGCTTCGACCGAGATCGGGTCCTGCCGCACCAGGCCGTCGATCTCGCTGAGACACTCCTTCAGCGGCTCGAGATCGCGCGACGAGACGCCGCGCTCGGCGGCAAAGCGCGCGGCAAGGCCCTCCAGCGTGCCGCGCAGCTCGATCGAATCGAGGATGTCGCGCTCGGAAAACGCCTTGACCATGAAGCCGCCGGACGGGATCGCCTCCAGCAGGCCTTCCTCCTCCAGCCGGACCAGCGCCATCCGCACCGGCGTGCGCGACACCCCGGTGATCTCGACCGCCTGCAGTTCCGAGATGCGCTCGCCCGGCCGCAGGCTGCCCGAGAGAACCAGGTCGCGCAGTGCGAGCTGCGCCCGCACCGTGTGCGATACTGAGCGATCGGCTTCGCGTTCCGCCATGGCTCGGCCTACTCCGCCGCCTGCAGCTGCTGCGACGGATTTTCCTTCGCCACCATGCGGTCGATGACGCGCCGCGCCCACATCGCGCCGGCGTCGATGTTGAGGTTGTAGAATACGCGGTCCGGATTCTCGTCCATCGCGCGCTGTTGCGCCTCCAGGATGATCTCGTCCTCATGGAAGATGCCGGCGACGCCGTCGCGGATTTCGCTGGTCAGGCGCTGCTCGGTGATGCGGTGATTGCGGACGAAGGCCCAGAAATAATGGCAGGTCTTCTCGGTCTCCGGCGTGATGGTGTTGAGCACATAGCCGTTGACGCCCTGCGAACGATCGCCCTCCGGCGCGCCCGATCCGGTCGGCGCGACGCCGACGTCGATATTGACGGTGCACGGCGCCTCGAAGCGGATGATCTGCCAGCGATCGACCGGGCCCGGCTTCTGCAACTGTTTGGCCCAGAACGGCGGCGCCTCGATGCCCCTCATCCAGCGCGTGACGGTCACGGTCTTCTCGCCATGGGTGACGTCGAACGGCGCTTCGGCGACCGCATCATTGCCGATGCTCGAGCCGTGCACGAAGGTCTCGTGGGTCAGGTCCATCAGATTGTCGACGACGAGGCGATAGTCGCATTTGACGTGAATGGTCTTGCCGTCGCCGGCCCAGGCCGGATCGTGGTTCCAGTGCATGTCGGGCACCAGCGCGGGATCGGCCAGCGCGGGATCGCCCATCCAGAGCCAGATGAAACGATGGCGCTCGACGACCGGATAGGCGCGGACGCAAGCCGACGGATTGATCGTCTCCTGCGAGGGCATGAAGGTGCAGCGGCCCTTCGCATTGTATTTCAGGCCGTGATAGCCGCAGACCACGGTATCGCCGTCGAGCCTGCCCTTGGACAGCGGCACCAGGCGATGCCAGCAGGCATCCTCGAGCGCCACGACCTCGCCGTCGCCCTTCCGGAACATCACGACATGCCTGCCGCAGATCGTCCGCGGCAACAGCGCGTGCTTGATCTCGGCATCCCAGCCGGCTGCGTACCACGCGTTCATTGGAAAGGGTTTTGGCATCGGTCGCCCTCTTGGGATCTCTTCGGATACTTTATGTATACATCAATCTTCCGAATATGACAAATCACGGTATTATAGTCCGCAAACGGGATATTCATGTATACATCAATTAAGGAAGGAGGAGCAGCCGGGGGTCTTGGCGCGCATTCCGCCGCGCCAACGGCGCATCGCCCGGCGCTTTCGCGCCCGAGGCGAGGAGACTCACTGAGGATTTGAAGGGTTCGACGACCCGGCCGCGCCGGTGCGGCCTACGAGTTCGACGCCGCGCGGGTCGAGGCCGACTTGACGTCCTTGATGCTGACCACGACGGCGATGCGTTTGATCGTGCCGCTGCGGTAGGCCTGCAGGAATTTGTCGTAATGCTTGACCGAGATGCAGCCGTTGGAGTCGCCGTTCGGTCCCAGCATGTAGCTGTGCACGAGCAGGCCGACACGCCCGAACGTATCGCTGCCATCGACCGGGGTCATGCGCAGCGCGGGCACGCCGTGGAACAGCTTCTCGCGCGGCTTCATCTCGTAGATGCCGGGCGGCGTCGCGCCGGCGTTGCGGGCGGTCACATGCGACGGATCGTCGAGCAGATTGCCGAGCCCCGAATGCGCTTCGAACTTCGTGCCGTCGGGCATGTACACGATGCGGCCGGTGATGTCGTAGACCGCCGTGGTGCTGTCATAACCGAGCGCGCCGAGATCGGGGCTCGGGCCGGACAACAAGCCATCATTCGGATCGATCGAGGCCAGTTGCAGCTTGCCCGGCATCATGTCGGCGATCTTCTGCAGGAACGTCCGGTTGTCGCCCTGCTGCACCGGCGCCTGCGGCGGCGGCTGATCGTTGCGCGCCAGCAGATTGGCCTCGGCCGGCCGCGATCGCGGCATCGGCACAGCGGATGCTGCGGTCGTGGTCGTCGTGGCCGCGACGGATGCCGACGCCGGCTGGCTGGTCGGCAGCTCGGTCTGGGTGTCACGCAGCTGGCCGGCCAGCGCGTCCTCGATCTGACCGAACTCGGAATTGAAATCGCCGCGGCTCGAACGGAACCCGCGGCGCAGAGGATAATAGAGTGAGGCCGTATTGATCGTGGAGCGAGAGCCGAAGCGATCGTCGAAGTTCAGCGAGGCGGCGGTGTTGGCGAGTGCCGGTCCATGCAGCCATGCGGTCGGGTCGATGCCGACCATCCAGGCGGCAAGGCCAGACGACAGGACGAGCGCGCTCACGGCGAACGCCGTGCTGCCCACCAGAGACGTGCCGCGGCTCGACTTGCGCGCGGCAGCTTTCGTCGTACGTTGACCCATCATCCCCAAGTCGGTGCTCTGGGGCCTGTTACCCGGCCCACGTTGGATTCACCGTTCGCACATCATATCAGGGAATTAGAGTAAGGCATAATCGAGACGAAGCGGGCAACGACAGGATTTTTAAACGTTTTTCGGATGGAAAGTGCCGGCGAATCAGCCCCGGGCGGGGCGAAATGGCCGAAAAAGTCCCGTTTCGGGACAATTTTCGGCGACTCAGGCGATCTTTTCTTCCCGGAGGGTGAGCACCGGAACCGGCTTCCCGATGGCGTACCCTTGGGCGTAGTCGACCCCGATCAGGCGCAGCTCGTCCAGGATCGCGAGGCTCTCGACGAATTCGGCGACCACCTGCTTCTGCATGATCTTCGCGGTCTTGGTGATCATCTCGACCATCGCGCGATCGACCTTGCTGTTCAGAATCTCCTTCACGAACGAGCCGTCGATCTTGATGGTGTCGACCGGCAGGTGCTTCAGATAGGCGATCGAGGACATGCCGGTGCCGAAATCGTCGAGCGAGAAGCTGCAGCCGATCTTGCGCAGCCGCGCGATGAATGTCTGCGCCTCGTCGAGATTGGAGATGGCGCTGGTCTCGGTGATCTCGAAACACACCAATGCCGGCGAAAAATCATGCTGGGCGAACAGCTCGGCGACGAAGTCGACGAAGTCGCCGTCCCCGATGGTGGCGCCGGAGAGATTGATGGCGTAGCTCGCAATCCTGCGCGGGTGGTGCTTGCGCTCGGCGATGATCTCGAAGGCGCGGCGAACCACCCAGCGGTCGATCAGCGGCATCAGCCCGTAGCGTTCGGCCGCGGGCAGGAAGCTGCCGGGCGGCACCAGCGCGCCGTTCTCGTCGCGCAGCCGCAGCAGCAATTCGCGCCGCTCATTGCCCTTCAGCGCACCGTTGATCGGGCGGATCTCCTGCTCGTAGAGGCAGAAGCGTCCCTCATCCAATCCCTTGCGGATGCGATTGACCCAGCTCATCTCGGCGACACGCACCGCCATGCCGGTATCGGACGGACGGTGCTCCTGGACGCGGTTGCGTCCCTTGTCCTTGGCGAGGAAGCAGGCGACGTCGGCAAGCCGCAACGCGTCCTGCACGCCGGCGCTGTCGGCAAGCGCGACCAGACCGATGCTCGCGCTGATCCGGAAGCTCGAGCCCTCATGGACGAAGTTCGACTGCTCGATCACCGCCCTGATCCGCTCCGCGACATCGGCGGCGACGTCATGCGTGGCGGAGCCGTCATCGTGGAGCAGAATGCCGAACTCGTCGCCGCCGAGACGCGCGACCAGCCCGCTGCCGCCGACTTCAGCCGCCAATAGCCTCGCTACCTGTTTCAGCAGCCGGTCGCCTGCCATGTGGCCGCAGGTGTCGTTGACGATCTTGAACTGGTCGAGGTCGATCAGCATCAGATCGGCGCCTGTGGCCGGCGAGCCCGACATCGCCTTGTGCAGTTCGAACTCGAACTGCCGGCGGTTCGCAAGGCCGGTGAGTGCGTCATGGGAGGCGGCCCACGCCAGTTCCTCGACCAGCCGCCGCTCGGCCGTCATGTCGTGAATGATCATGACGCGGCCGGCCGGTTCGCCGGCGTGCACGATCGGGGTCTCGACCACCGAGACCGGCACGCTGGAATGGTCCGGCCGCACCAGGAGCCGCTGCTGCGGCCGGCTCTCGTCGCCGGAATCGGCGCTCTGGAACGATCCCCGCACCGGCTGCTCGGCAATGTTGAACAGCGATGAGAGCTGCCATCCGGTTACGTCCTGCCCCGACGCGATCAGCCGCTGCGCGGCGCCGTTCATGTAGCCGACGCGATCGTCCTGCGTGGTCACGATGACCGCGTCGCCGATCGAGGCCAGCGTGAGCTGGGCGCGCTCCTTCTCGACGGCGAGCGCGGTCTCGGCGAGCCAGCGCCGCCACAGCATCCGTCGTGTATGGAACAGGACGATGCCGGCAAGGCAGGCCGCGATCACGAGATTGACCAGCAGCAGCAGCGCGGAGACCTGGCGCGACGCCTTCCCCAAATGGTCGGAGAAATCGACGGCGAGCGTGCTCAGCGCGGCGTCGACCGCACCGATCCGCTCGGCCCAGTGTTTGATGGTCGCCGCCGAGGGATCATGCAGCGCGACGTCGTTGGCGGCCTCGTTCCTGATTTCGATCAGCTGATCGAGCAGCGCATCCGAATTCCGCCAGGCCGTCACCGCGCCGGCCACGTGGTGCATCGTGCGGAAATATTTGAACAGCCAGATCAGGCCGCCGATGTCGTCGTCATGATTGCCTGCTTTAGCGAAGCCACTCCTCGCCACGGCGTCATTGTTGCCTGGCGCCTCCAGCGCGAGCCGCGCCGCGCGATCGGCCAGCGGCACCGCGATCGCGGCATCGAACTTCTGCAGATAGAGCGGCGCGCCGGTGCTGACATAGATCTGGAGGTCGTGAATGGCGTCCTTCTGCCCCTTCGACCACAGGCTCTCGCCCGCCACATAAGCGCGCACCGCTGACATCACCTGCAGGCTGCCGGCCGACAGTCCGCCCAGCAGCAACACGATGGCGAGCAGAGGCCCGACCACCCGCCACAGTGACCAGCTTCGAAACGAAAAGAACATGCCTAATGCGCCCGACCCTGAAATGTCGGGTAAGCCTAGGAATGCCGGCTTAACCTCACGTTGCAAAACGCGATGAGTTTGAAACGACTTGGCTGTAACGGCATTGCGTCAAACTTTACACAACTGCCGCGACGCTCAGGGACGCAGTGTCGGCGACGTGTTCGGGGCCGGCGCCTGCTCCATCTCGGCCTCCTCGGGCAGCTTGTCGGCATGGACGGCAAGCGGCCTGCCGATCCAGAGCGGATCGTCGCGATGATCGCGGCGCGGATTGGTCGTGTTGGGATGAACCAGGATGCTCAGGCTGCCATGGTTCAGCATCAGCCACGGCACCAGGGTCGGAAACAGCTCGGCCGCAAACGCCACCTGATACATCGCCTGGTCGTGCGGGCCGACCTTGACGTCGTGCCAACGCCCGAGCGTGACCAGGAAACGCTCGCCCATCCAGTTGCGCAGGCGTTCGGCCTCGCCCCGGCTGGTGGCGGGGTCGTAATAGACATGGGCGTGATAGCTCGCGATCTCGCCGATCGTCCGTGGACCGTCCGTCATCTCGCCTCTCCTTCCGCGGCCGGTCACGTCCGCCGCAGTACGCTGAACTGGAACGACTGTGTCGCGCCCCAGGGCGTGACGTGCCGATGCGCCTCATGCGCGGTCAACTCGAAGGCCGGACCGATGGTCCGGCTGAGTGTTGCGGGATCATAGCGCTGCACCGGCAGGCCGCTGCATTTTTCCGGACCGTCGAGCGCGAAGGTGCCGATCACGGCGTGGCCGCCTGCCTTGACGCCGCGATGCAGTCTCTCGAGATAGGCCGCGCGGTCGCTCTCCTCGACGAGAAAATGAAACGCCGCACGATCGTGCCAGATGTCGAAAGCCTGCTGCGGCTGCCAGACCGTCACATCGTCGGCCACCCACCGCACCGCCGCGCCGGTCGCGCCTATCCGTTCCCGCGCGCTCGCCAGCGCAGCTTCCGAGAGATCGAGCACGGTCAGATCATGAAAGCCCCTCGCCAGCAGCGCATCGACGAGGCGCGAGGCCCCGCCGCCGATGTCGATGATCGACGCATCGCGGCCGGGCGCGACGGATTCGATCAAGCCCAGCGATGGCTGCGGATCGGCCTGCGACCAGCTCACCTGCTGCTCGCCCTTGGTCAGATAGACGTTCTGCCAATGCGACTGGCGATCAGAAGCGGTCACGGCGATAGGTCCCCGAAAGCGGCAGCAACCCGTGTTGCGCACCATTAACCATCAGCTAGGCGTGGTGGTCTCCCGCGTCAACCGGCAGCAGCCGACACGCACGGCCGCGCAGCGGCAAATGCCGCATTTGCATCGCCACATTTTCGATTTAACCTGATGGCGAGGTTGAGATCGGGGCGTCCGGGGATGGCCAATTTCGGCTGGACACGCGGCAACAAGCCTGCACAGACGGACGACGCCGCCAGCGACTTGCGCGGCCTCACCGATCCCTGCGCGTTTCTCGCCGCACTCGACAAGGTGGTGCCGCGCTATCTCGATCTCGCCGACAACGGCGTGCTGGTCTATCCGGCCTGCAAGCGCAAGCCCGGCGACCTGCTCGGCGATAGCAGGGCGGTCTGGGAGCACACGCGGCTCGAGGCGATGCGCTATGTCCCGATGGTGCCGCGGAAAGACACCTCGCTGCTGGTCGATCCGGCGCGCCAGGCCGAGATGATCGACGCTTTCCTGCGCCAGCGCGCGCACGACAACACCGTCGTCGATTTCACGGGAACGGCGATCGAGGATTACGGCATCGCGATCTATGCGGCGCTGAACTGGCTGAACCATTGCGGCGCCATCGTGGGTGCCGATCCGCAAAAATTCTCCGGCACGCTGCGCAGCTTCCGCAAGGTCATGGTCGTCGCCCGGCAGTGGTGGGCGCTCGACGGCGCCGCGGAGCGCTGCCGCCAGATGCTGGAGGCGCGCGAGCGGCCGCCGCTGGTATTCTTCCTGCTGTGGGCCGAATGCACCAATCTGGCGCGCGAGATCGCGATCGCGGCGGCCGGCGCGGCGGCGACAGAAGACAGTATCGCGCGCATGCGCGCGGCCGAAGATCCGGAACAGCTGTCCTAAAGCGGGATGAGGTTTGGATGAATCGGCTTGGCGCGGTCTCGGTTCACCTCTCCCCGTCGGGGAGAGGTCGGATTGCTCTCGGCGATGCGAAGCATCGTCCGGTGCAATCCGGGTGAGGGCTTTTGCTCTCTCGATAGACCGTAACCCCTCACCCGATTTGCTGCGCAAATCGACCTCTCCCAAGGGAGAGGTGAACTTGCGACGCCGTTCCAGCTCAGCCCAATCTCATCATGCTCTAGCAGAGCCGGCGAAGTCCGGCCGTCAGGCAACCGGGTCGGCGTCGGCGGACACCACCAGCAGTTCCCTGGACTTGCGCGCGATCAGGCGGCCGAGATCGCCCTGCCTGTAGGTCTCGACGAACTTGATGGCGAAGCCGTTCGGCAGATGCCGGACCACGCGGCCGACGCAGGCGCCGATCGCCAGCGGCATGCCGATCGGCGGCTGCAGCTCGGAGGACACCGCCGCGCCCGACAACGACATGTCGATGATGAAGCAGCTCTGCATGGTGCCGTCCGCCAGCGTCAGCATGGCATGCGGCACGACCGGAACAAAACGCGGATTGTTGCGCGCCTCGCGGACGCTCGGATCCCTCTGCTTCTTCTCGATCCAGGTCAGCTTGTCGGCGAACTTCTCGCGCCTGGCATGCGTCATCTCGAGCTCAAGCAGGAAGCTGCCGCTCATCGTGTCGGTGATGCAGCCTTCGAACTTGCCGAACTCCTCGAAATACGAGGTCAACCGGTCGCCGATCTTGCCGACGACAGGCACGTCCACGATCATCCGGAACGGCGAGACGCGCGTGGTGCGGCAGGCGAAGGTGCGCAGCTTGCCCTGCGCATCGTACCAGTTCGGCAGCGTGTAGCTGCCGTTGACCGAGATCCTGACCGCGCGTTGCTTGAGAAACTTTTCGACAGACACGACTGGACCTCGCCCGAGGCGATGTGAGTGCACGGAGGTCGGGGGTGACCGGCTTCCCTGCCGGTCCGATGAGGGGATGTCCGCTACCGATGCGATGGCAGCGGGAGGCTGCGGCACGCACCCCAGCGCGTCGTGGAACGATCCTGGCGCGCAGGTGCGTACAGTCGTACCGCCGAAAAACTAGGAAAAAGTTAAGCCGGCACGGAGCGCGGGCGGCACACTCTATGGCGCAACCCTTTCGCGGCCGTTTATTTTGCGAGCCGTACAACTACCGGGAGAGTTGCCGCACGCCGATGCAATCGCGCCGTGCCCTAAACCGCCTGCCTCGGCTCGCAACCGAGTGCTAGCCTTGACTCAAATCGGACCGGACCCTCATAGGCTCAACATGTCAGATAGATCGCTTGCCGACGGCAAGATCCTGCAAAGCGTGGTCGACGGCGTCGGCGTCATCACCTTCAACAATCCCGACAAGCGCAATGCGATGTCGCTGGAGATGTGGGAAGGGCTCGGCGAGGCGCTGACCGCCTTGCGCGACGACCCGGCTGTCCGTGTCGTGATCCTGGTCGGCGCGGGCGACAAGGCCTTCATGTCCGGCGCCGATATCAGCCAGTTCGAGAAGACCCGCCACAACGCGGAAGCCTCCGAGGAATATTCACGGCGCAGCGCCGCCCAGCGCGCCTTGCTCGCCGACTACCCGA
The DNA here is from genome assembly GCF_056429065.1 of Bradyrhizobium sp. USDA3010. Taxonomy (NCBI): domain Bacteria; kingdom Pseudomonadati; phylum Pseudomonadota; class Alphaproteobacteria; order Hyphomicrobiales; family Nitrobacteraceae; genus Bradyrhizobium; species Bradyrhizobium sp. USDA3010. The sequence goes on along the minus strand of NZ_JBWJZD010000017.1, from coordinate 36,885 downwards.
AGCCGACCATCGCCTGCATCCGCGGCTTCTGCCTCGGCGGCGGCATGCAGGTCGCGATGCTGACCGATATCCGCATCTCCGGCGCCAGCGGGCAGTTCGGCATTCCCGCCGCCAAGCTCGGCATCGCCTATGGCTATGACGGGCTGCGCCACCTGGTGTCGCTGGTCGGCCCGTCCTGGGCGCGGCTGATCATGTATACCGGCATGCGGATCGACTCCGCGGAAGCGCTGCGGATCGGTCTCGTCGATCGCGTGCTGCCGGATGCCGAGCTGTGGGACGCGACCATGGAGATCGCGCGCACGATTTCGGGCAACGCGCCGCTGGCGATCAAGGCCGCCAAGATCACCATCGCGCAGGTGCTGAAGGATCCCGCCGATCGCGACATGGCCGCGATCAAGCAGATCGGCATCGACTGCATGGACAGCGCGGATTTCCGCGAAGGCCGCAGCGCCTTCATGGAAAAGCGCAAGCCGCAGTTCAAGGGCCGGTGACGCGGCAGTCTTACCCCGCCCAGCCGGCAGCAGCGCCCTGCTGCCGCAGGTGCGCTCGCCAAAATATCGAAAACAACCCCATGCAAAGGAGCCCGCGGCGTTCTGACAGGGCGACTTGACACGTCGGGCAACTCAGGACTATTCTTCTAATATTCCGAAATCGTGCAGGGCTCTGCGGGAGGCGAAGCACAGCTTCAGCGCCCTCGCGACGAGCCAGCCTACTTCTTCTCGTTGACCGGCACCGTGTAGTTGAGGATCAACCGCCCGCCGTCGGGATAGATGGTCTGGCCGGTGATGTAGGAGGCGTCGTCGCTGGCGAGGAACGCCACGACCGAGGCAACCTCGCTCGGCTCGCCGCAACGGCCGGCCGGAGTGCGCGACAGCACGCTGCGCCGCGCGTCCTCCGACGAGAAGATCGCCGTCGCCACCATCTCGGTCAGGATGGTGCCGGGTCCGACCGCCACGACGCGAATGCCGTGCGGTGCCAGCGCCACCGCGGCCACCGAGGTGAGCTGCTTCATCGCGCCCTTGGACATCGCGTAGGTCGCAAGCGAGGGGATCGCGAGCAGCGCGTTGACCGAGGACATGTTGACGACGACGCCGCCACCGCCCTGCGCGATCATCTGGCGCGCCGCGGCCTGGACGCCGAAGAACGCGCCCTTGAGATTGATCCCCATCACGTCGTCGAATTCGGCCTCGCTGATATCGAGGAAATCCCGGTTGCGCGCGACGCCGGCATTGTTGACCATGACGTCGAGCCGGCCGAACTCCTTCACCGCCGTGGCGACAATGCGGTCGACGTCGGCACGCTTGCTGACGTCGGCCTCGACGGCCCGCAACCGGTCCTCATGTCCGAGCTCCTGGGCGGTGTGGACGAGCCCGGCAGCGTCGACATCCGAGATCACAACCCTGGCGCCATCGGACAGGAAGCGCGCGGCGCAGGCCTTGCCGATGCCGCGCGCCGCCCCGGTGATGGCGACGACCTTGCCGGTATTCTTCATGGGAGTGCCTCCAGACCAAAACTGTTCGTAGAGCAATAGCGCATTGCGCGTCGGCAGGGAACGCGGCGGATTCTTCGCGCGCAGCGCTCAGGATTTGATGCGCGCGAGAATCCGGTCGGCCTCGGTGCGCCAATCGGCGCTGCGGGCGAAGTCCGGCGTTCCCTTGGGCCCGAACACGCCGTCATCGGCAAGATCGGCGATCCAGCCCTGCCGCTCGGCGGTCCCCGACGCGGACCATGGCGTCAGCCCGGCCTCGCGCACGGTCTCGGCCACCTCGCGCACCTCCTCGGCACGCCGCCGGCCATGCTGGATCACCCGCTGGAAGAAATAGGCGCCCTGCTTCTCCCAATCGATGCCTGGAAAGGTCTCCTTGAGCGAGGCGAGCACCGCATCCTCGACGCCATAGGCACGTGCGGTGGTAAAGCTCTCGATCACCATGGCCTCAAGGCCCTTGATCATGATGCTGCGGCACATCTTGACCGCCGAGGACACGCCAAGCTCGTCGCTCGCGACCTTCGCGGCGAAGCCAAGCGCCACCAATAGCGGCGCCAGTTCCCGCGCACCGCGGCCGCCGAGCAGCAGCGGCACCTTGATCCGGTAGGGCGGCAGCGAGGTCATCACCGCGCCCTCGACATAGCGGCCGCCGGCGCCATCGACGTGGGCCGCCGCGCGCCGCTTGGCGCCGGGCGACGCCGAATTGAAATCGAGAAACCAGGCGCCGTTCCGGATCGCGAGCGCGCAGGCCTCGGCCACCGGCACCGCCTGGCTCGCCGTCACCGCAGAGATGATGAAATCGGCCCGCGTCGCGAGATCGGTATGGGACTGCGCAAGCGCAACGCCGGTCTCCGCCGCGTGGGCGCGCAGCGGCACGCCCTCCGCGCGGTTGAGCTTGATATCGTAGGCAGCGACCTTGACGTCCTGCTGGCGCAGGTCCTCGGCGAGGATGCGTCCGACCTCGCCATAACCGAGCATGCCGACCTGCCACTGCCGCGGATCGCTGGAGATTGTCATCAGTTCAAGTCCCGTGTCGTGTCGTCAAACAGCTCGTCGACGGTGATCCGCCGGGGGATCAGCGCCTGCTGGGCGCAATAGTCGATCATCAGTTCGAGCGGCTTGCGGTTCGCTTCGACGCCGAACGGCAGCAGGTCCGGCACATCAGGCGGACCGGCGTTCGCCTTGGCGCGCTTGAGGAGTTCGTAGAGGCTGCGCACCACGTCCGGGCGCGATGTCGCAAGCTGCGTCGTCACCACCACCAGATGATTGACCGGCACGACGCCATGCCGCGCATACCACCGCGCCGCCTCTGCGGCGGGATCGGCGAACAACGGCCTGAGCGCCGGATCGCTCGAGGTCTCGCCCAGCACGGCGTCCAGCTCGCCGTCCTTCAGCATCTGGATGATGGCCCTGCCCTTCGGCGCCCGTTCAGTGCTGTCGACATATTCGGCGACATGCGGGTCCTCGAACGTGACCCAGTCGATGCGGTCGAGGTTGACGCCATGATCGTTGGCGAGGATGCCGCGCATCCATGCGCCCGTCGTGGTGGTGAACGAGCGGATGCCGACCCGCCTGCCTTCGAGATCGGCGGGCATCAGCGTGCCGCGGTCGGCGCGGTATAGCGCGTGGCCATGCTGGAAGCGGCCGACCATCGCAGCCGGCAACAGCACCAGTGGTTTGCCGTGCGCCCTTGCCATCAGATAGGTCACGGTCGCCATCTCACAGACATCGAACGCCTGCTCGCGCACCATCGGCTTGAACGCCGCGTTGGTCGGCGTGAACTCGGTGAAGTCGAGATCGAACAGTTCCGAGCGCAGCTCGCCGCTCTTCACCGCCTGGACGTGCGGGTGATTGCCAAGCACCGTGCGCAGCCGAAGTTTCTCCATGGCGACGAACTCCGCGGGGTCAGGTCAGCGCGCGCCCTGGATTCACGCTTGCGGCCTTGCGCAGCACAGGCGCTGGTTGATCGAGCGGCGCGGCTTGCATCGCGGCGACGGTCGCGCGCACCAGCTGCTCGATGGCGTGGCCGGCATCGGTGCCGTCGGCACTGCCGCGCGACAGGCGCGAGACGCGCTCCGGCGTCACCAGCGTGTAGTAGAGCGCGCCGAGCAGGAAGTGGCCGCGCCAGACCAGATCGGTGCGCGGAATATGCGGCAGGCTTTCATGGATCGCGTCGATGAAGGCGTGGCTGGTGTCGTCGAAGGTCTGCGCGATGATCTTGCGCACGACCTCGTTGCCCTCGGCCGACATGATCGCGCGCAACCGCGTGAATCGCGTCCCGCCGCCGGCGAGATCGCTGCCCGAGGTGAAGGCCGGCAGCACATAGGCGCGCACGATCGCCTCCAGCCGGTCCTGCAGGTCGCGGACCCGCCGCGCCGCCGCCAGGAGCTCCGAGCGCCGCCGGTTCATCGGGCCGCAATGCCGCCGATAGATCTCCAGCAGCAGACCGTCCTTGGTCTTGAAGTGATAGGTCACGCTGCCGGGATTGGCGCCGGCTGCCTGTGCGATGTCACGGACCGAGACCGCGTTGAAGCCGTAGGTCGAGAACAGTTCCTCCGCCGCGGCGAGGATCGCCTCACGCATGTTCGGCTTGCGGGTGCTGGCCGCCTTGGCGTCGGCCTTCATGCCGGGCTTGGCAGGTTTGCGGACCATATTTGTACTATCGTCCAAATATTCAGGTCACGTCAACAAGGCGGCGGCGGGCCCGCGTTCAGAACAGTTTGACGTCAGGCTCGGCACGGCCGCGTGCCGCGGCATCGAGCAGAAAGGTTTGACCGTGGCCGGGATCGGCCGCGCGCTGTGCCTCGTCCATGTCCTGCCAGGCCGAGGTGACCAGCACGCGCGCGAAATCGCGGCCGACAAAGGCCGGGCAGCTCGATTGGCTCGCCGGCACCTTCAGCGAGCGCAGGTGCCGGCCGCTGGGATCGTAGACATCGACGCAGCTACCGCCCCAGCGCGCGTTCCAGATCAACCCATCGGCATCGACGATCGCACCGTCGAGCCCGCCGGTGCCTTGATGTCTGATCAAATCGATCGGCTCGCCGGTCGGCAGTCCGGTTGATGGATCGAGCGGTACGCGATGCAGCACGTTGGTCGCGGTATCGGCGAAATAGCCGACGTCGCCAGCGGGCGAAAAACAGATCGCATTGGGGATCGTGACCCCGGGATAGAGCCGCGTGATGTGGCCGTGATGCAGCGCGTAGATCGAACCTGCGCCGTGCTCGGCCTGGCGCCCCATGGTGCCGAGCCAGAAGGTGCCCGACGGATGCACGCGCGCATCATTGGAGCGCGTCACGGGATTGTCGGCTTCGAGTGCGACGAACAGCTCCATGCGACCGCTGGCGACCTGCCGGACGTAAAGCCCATCCTCAGTGAGGATCAGCTGCCGTTCGCCATCGATCCGCGCCAGCGCGCTCGCCATTCTCGGCAGCTCGTGAATGACGGTCCGGCCGCTTGCAAAACGATGCTCGAACAGGCGACGCTCGCGGATGTCGAACCACCAGGCGGTGTCGGTCGCCACGTCATAGGTCGGGCCCTCGCCGAGATGACAGCGCTCGGTGGACAGCACGGATGTCGGCACCTGTTCGATCAGCGGCTCGGCGGCACGGTCGGTCATGGCGTCACTCACATGGTCGAGAATCGATAAATTGCGGTGCGTCGATAGATCTGCCCGGGATCGAGCCGCGCCGACGGGAAGTCGGGCCGGTTCGGCGTATCCGGCCAGGCGTGCGGCTCGAGACATAGCGCATCGGATTGGCGATACAGCCGATCACCCTTGCCGGCGCTCGAGCCATCGAGGAAATTGCCGGAATAGAACTGCAACCCCGGCTGATCGGTGAACAGCTCCATCACGCGGCCGCTGTGCGGCGCCTCGAGGCGTGCGGCGAGGCGAAGGCCTGTCCCCGAGGCCAGACAGAAATTGTGGTCGTAGCCGCGCCCGAGCCGCAGCTGCTCGTCGTTCATCCTGATCCGCGCGCCGATCGCAGTGGGCTTGCGGAAGTCGAACGGCGTGCCATCAACCGGCTGCGGCGAGCCCGGCAACGGAATCGCGGTGGCGTCCACCGCGAGGAAATGGTCTGAGGCGATCGTCAGCCGATGATCGAGGATCTGCGTGCCCGAGCGTGCGCCGTCGAGATTGAAGAAGCTGTGATTGGTGAGGTTGACGTATGTCGGCCGGTCGGTAGTCGCCTCAAAGGTGACCGCGAGTTCCATCGGGTCGCGCACGCGATAGGTCACGCGGGTCTGAAGATTGCCCGGATAGCCCTCTTCGCCATGCGGGCTTTCGCGCTCCAGCACCACTGCCGGCCCCGGTTCATCGGATAGTTCGGCGATCCGCCACAGTTTCCGATCAAAGCCCTGCAGCCCGCCATGCAGCGCGTTGGGACCGTTGTTGGCGGCGAGATTCGCCGTCTCGCCATCGAGCACGAAGCGCGCGGCGGCGATCCGGTTGGCGTAGCGCCCGATGGTCGCGCCGAAGAATTTGCGTTGCGCGAGATAGCCGTCGAACTCGTCGTGGCCCAGCACGACGTCGTCGCAATGCCCGCCGCGATCGGGTGTCAGCAGCGTTTGCAGCGTGGCGCCGAAGGGAAGGATGCTGGCCTCGAAGCCCTGCGCGCCGCGCAACGTCACGCGCTCGACCACGGTGCCGTCGTGCGATTTGCCGAAGGGCGCGCGAGCAATGCTGGCTGATGTCATTGTCAGTCCCCGAACGCCTCGACAGAGCGCCGTCGCCCCAGCATGAAGCTATCGGCGACCAGCCGCAAGGGCGCGAGGTCGACCTCGGACTTTCCGTCCGCCGTCAGCGCGACGAAGCGGCGGTACAGCGCGGGATATTCCTCATCCGTGGCATTGACCACCAACCTGCTGCCGTCGCGCAGCTGCCGTCCGCCTTTCGACAGCGTCACAGGCCCAGCCTCGGTCTCGCACAGGATGTCCCAGCTCGGCGGCCCGGTCTGGCGAAGATCGAATTCGGCGTGGATCGGCAGGCCGTTCTCATCGGACAGTTCGATTGCTGCTGCAATCGGCGCCTCCCGGTTGGAAGGAACGTCCAACATTGCGCTCTTGATGAAGACTGGACGCGGCAGGATCTCGGTCAGGATCGACAGTGCGTTGATGCCGGGATCGAACACGCCGAAGCCACCGGCCTCGAAGATCCAGGCCTGGCCTGGATGCCAGACGCGGACGTCTTCCTTCCAGATGATCGTCACCTTGTTGATCGTGCGGCCGGCGAGCAATTGCCGCGCCGGTCCAACCGCGGGTGCGTAGCGCGAGTGCCATGCCGCAAACAATGTCCGGCCGGCCTCGCCCGCGGCCGCGATCAGCGGCGTGAGTTCGCCTAACGTAGACCCAGGCGGCTTCTCCAGCAGCACGTGCTTGCCCGCCGCGAGCGCCGCGGCGGCCTGCGCGTGACGCGCCTGCGGCGGCGTGCACAGTGCAACCGCATCGATCTCCGGCCCGTCGCGCAACAACTCCTGCAAATCGCGGAAATGCGGCAGGCCGGATGGGCTCTTCGCCGCATCGGCCACCGCGACGAGTGCCGCGCCTGATGTCTTCGCGATTGCAGGCACGTGCTGCCGGCACGCGATCTCCCCGAAACCGACGATGGCGACGCGAAGCAGATCGCTCATGGCCGTCCTCGCGTTGCTGCCCGCCCGGACGGCCGATGCCGCCAGGCAAGGTCATAGGCCAGCACCGGATACCAACGGCATGATCCGGTTTTGGTTGCAAAGGTGCAGCTCCACGACGCCTTGTTGTACGGCGCACGGCGGGGGTATCGGTCCTGATCCATCACAACCGATGCTCCAGACTGTTGTTTTGACGGGTTTTCTTCGCGTGAACCGGTCACCGCGCCATTCGAAGCCGCGCTAGCGGGCGGCTTCGAATCCGCCGAGCACCGCCGTCAGATTGGCACCGAGGATGTCGGAGAGATAGCCGCCCTCCTGAACGAGCACGGTCGGCAGGCCGAACCGGGCCAGCCCTTCGCCGATGCGGCGGAAGCCGTCGGTGGTGACGGCGAGGCCTGCGAGCGGGTCCTTCTCGGAGGCGTCAAGCCCGAGCGCGACCACGAGCGCGGTCGGCGCGAAGGAGCGGATCGCCTTCTCCGCCGCCGCGAGCGCCCTGATGTAGTCGTCGTCGCCGGTGCCCTTGGCGAGGGGAATGTTGAGATTGGTGCCAAGGCCGGGCCCGGCACCGCGCTCATGCGCATAACCCCAGACGAACGGGTAGAAGAACGACGGATCGGCGTGGATCGAGACGGTGAAGACGTCCGGCCGCTCGTAGAAGATGCCCTGCGTGCCGTTGCCATGATGCACGTCGACATCGAGGATCGCGACGCGCTCGTGCTGCTGGCGCAGGTGCTCGGCCGCGATCGCGCTGTTGTTGAGGAAGCAGAAGCCCCCGGCGAGATCGCGATAGGCGTGGTGACCGGGCGGACGACACAGCGCGTAGACGGCGTCCTCGCCGTCGAGCACCATCTGCGCCGCGGTGACCGCGACGTCGCTCGAGGCGCAGGCGCCGGCCCAGGCGCCGGGGCCGATCGGTGCCGCGGTGTCGACCGTATGCCAGCCGAGCTTGCCGACGATGTGGGTGGGGTAGGTGCCGGCGTTGCGCACCGGATGCATGTTCGCGATCATCTCCGGTCCGGCGTTGCCGAGCGCCGACCATTCGCCCCAGGCATCGGCGAGAAAGCTCAGATATTCCGGACTGTGCACCCGCGCCCGCGGCCCTTGCCCGAATTTAGTCGGCTCGATCAGCGTGTGCTTGCCGGCTCTCAGGCCCGCCAGCAGGCGGTCGGCGCGCTCGGGCTGCTCTGTGGTGCGCTGGACCACACCGCGGACCAGGAAGAACTGCGGATCATGGCTGCGGTGCAGATCACTGTAGACGGCCTTCACGAGATACTCCTGTTCGATGAGCAGTTGAGCTGAGCCTTTGCTAGCGAATTGTACAGTATCAGCGGCGGCGATGATCTGAAACAGCGCGCGATTTCATGCTATGTCCGCAGGCAGCGCAATGATTCAAGCACGCAGGAGACGAATCCCGGCCATGGCGGGAAGCAAGGTGGAGACGGAGGATACGACAACGGGGCGGCGCGGCCGGCCACGCTCTGCCGCGACCACGGCCGCGATCTTGCACAGCGCCTATACGCTGATGGCGACCACCGGCCTTGCCGCCACCACCATCGACGCGATCGCCAGACATTCCAACGTCTCGAAGATGACGATCTACAAATGGTGGCCGTCGCGCGAGGCCTTGCTGATCGATGCCTTCCTCGACCAGGCCTCGCGCGCGGTACCGCTGCCGGAAGCGGGCCATCCGGTCGCCCGCATCCGCCGCCACGTCGCGACCTATGTCGAGGCGTTGCAGGGCGAGTTCGGACGGGTGCAGCTCGCGGTGATCTCGGAATGCATCTCGCAGACCGGCACGGCGGAATTGTTCTATGAGCGCTACCTCGGCCTTCGTCGCGCCAGGATGCTGGAAATCATCGCCGCCGGCCAGAAGGACGGCAGCATCGCCGCGCCGGGCGTACCCGGCGATATCTATGACGCGATCTACGGCAGCCTGTTCTACCGCTATGTCTTCGGCATCAAGCCGCTGACGCCGGCCTATGCCCGCAACCTCGTCAATCTGGTGCTGCGGCCGCACGCCGAGGCGTGAGCATCACGCAGAGCGCTGCCGCTGACGGCGGAACCAGGCCCAGGTCTCGCGCGTCACTGCGCGATAGTTACTGCCGCGATACACGATGTGGCCATCGACGATCGCGTTCAGCTTCGGCAACGCATGGAACGGCACCGTCGGATAGGCATGATGCTCGACATGGTAGGGCATGTTCCAGGCGAACCATTTCATGATCCGGCCTGTCATCGTGGTGCGGGTGTTCTCGAATGCACTCCGCGTCCGCTCGCAACCGGTATGCTCGGCGTAAAGATACGGGCGCAGGACGAGCTGACCGGCCAGCAGCGGCACGATCCACACCCAGAGCAGGATCGCGCTGTGCAGCGCGAGCGATGCCGCCAGCAACAGCAGATAACCTGCAAGATAAAGCCTGGCTTCCAGCACGATCGAGGCGCGCTTATGTTCCGGAATCCACGGCACGGTCACCTTCCCGGTGAGTGCGTGCCGGAACATCAGCCGGATCCGGACCAGCACCTGCACCAGCCCCGAATAGGCAATCGCGAGCTGGGTGTCTGACGCCGGCTTGGGACCGACGATCAGCTCCGGGTCCTTCTCCGGATCCTGGGTGTAGCGATGATGGTCCCAGTGAAACAGGCAGTAATATTGGTAAGGCAATCCGATCATGAAGGCGGACAGGTTGCCGACCACAAGATTGAGCGCATGACTGCGGAACGCCGTCTTGTGCGCGGTCTCGTGCACCACCATGAACAGGAACGCGACGAAGTAGCCCTGGATGGCGATCAGCGGCAACGCCCACGCGAGACCATAGCGCGACGAGACCAGCCAGATCAGCGCGCCGACCACAACGATCATCCCGTAATGGCTGGCCGCGCGCACCGCGCCGGCAAGGTTCGACTTGGCCGACAGGTCGCGCAAGGTCAGCGGGCTGAGCGGCTTCAGGCGAGGTCCGGCGTCACTGGTCTCTGCGGTGCTCATGGTCGTCTCACCTGTCAGCGTTGCAAGAGCGCCGAGATTTCGGCGTTGATGAAGGCGCGGTCTTCGGCGTTGTTGGCCGGATTGCCGGCGCGGTGCCCATGGATCGAGGGGATCGGATGCAGCGCCGCGGAGCGGGCATTGACCAGGCGGCCGAGCTCATCTTCGTTGTCGCGCGGGTCGAAATAGCGGTCGGTGCGGCCGGGCATCAGCAGGACATGCGCCCTGATCGCGGCCAATGCGCGATCGAAGTCACCGCCGAATTCAGCGCAGCGGCTGATGTCGCCGGTCTGCCAGATCGAGATTTGCGCCAGCAGGTCATTCGCATCGCGCCGCGCGAAGGCACCGTCCCAGGATCGCGCGAGGTAGTCTTCCAATGAGCTGAAGCCGGCCTCGCGCCAGACCTCCTCGCGATAGAACTCATGCGACATCGCCCAGCCGGCATAGACGCGCCCCATCGCGCGAAGGCCCGCGGTCGGCTTGGTGACGAAGCGGCCATCCTGGTAGGCCGGGTCGGTGGTCAGCGCAGCCTTCACACCCTCGAGGAAGACATGATTATACGGCGAGCACCGCGCGCTGCCGCAGACCACGGCCGCGCGCTCCACCATGTCGGGATAGCGCGCGGCCCAGTGATAGGCCTGCATGCCGCCCATCGACCAGCCATAGACCAGCGCAAGCTTCGCGACGCCAAACCGCTCGACCAGCAGCCGCCGCTGGATCGCGACCGCGTCATGATAGGTGAAGGCGGGGAACGGCGCGCCGCCGAGCACTTCGCCCGAATTCGAGGGGGAGGACGACAGACCGTTGCCGAACAGGTTCGCGATGACGATGAAGTAGCGCTCCGGATCGAGCGCCCCGCCCGGCTGCACCAGCCATTCGATGTCGGCGTGCTGCGCGGCGAACGACGTCGGATAGAGGATGACGTTGTCCTTGGCCGCGTTCAGCGTGCCGTAGGTCTTGTAGGCGAGCGCAAGCTGCGGAAACACCGCGCCGCCCTGCAAGGTCACCCGACCTGCCTCGAACACCTCGTAGTCACGTGACGCGGTCATGCGCATTCGACCTCGATCGGCAGGGCGCGACGCTGCGCCCTCAATAACTGTACTTATAGTACACTAATTTGGAACCGAAGCAAGAGCGGCGAAGGTGGCATCGCACCGGGCCGATCCATTCAAAATCGGTATCGATCAATACCCGTTTCGGCTTGGACCCATTGCCGTCATCTCTCTAGGACAGTCCCCGAGGAAATCTTAAGGAGGCGCGAATGAGCGCAATTGTGTCCGCCACGGACGCGCGGCGATCCCGCGTCCGGCTGTTGATCGTGACGATGCTGTTTCTCGTCACCACCGTGAACTATGCCGATCGCGCCACACTCTCGATCGCCGGCCCTGCCCTCTCCAAGGAACTGCATCTCGATCCCGTCGCGATGGGTTACGTGTTCTCGGCGTTCGGCTGGTCCTATGTGATCGCGCAGGTGCCGTGCGGCTGGCTGCTCGACCGCTACGGCTCCAAATGGGTCTATGCGATCAGCATCATCGTCTGGTCGATCTTCACCGCGATGCAGGGCCTGGTCGGGTTCCTCTCCGCGGGCGCGGCCGTGGTGCTGCTGTTCGGGCTGCGCTTCCTGGTCGGCTTCGCCGAAGCGCCATCGTTCCCGGCCAATGCCCGCATCGTCGCGGCCTGGTTCCCCGGCAATGAGCGCGGCACCGCATCGGCGTTCTTCAACTCCGGACAGTATTTCGCGACCGTGATCTTCGCGCCGCTGATGGGCTGGATCGCGCACGAATACGGCTGGCGCCACGTGTTCTACGTGATGGGCGGGCTCGGCATCGTGATGGGCATCGCCTGGATCAAGACGATCTACGAGCCGAAGGACCATCCTGGGATCAACGAGGCCGAGTTCGACTACATCAAGCAGGGCGGCGCGCTGGTCGACATGGACGCGGCGAAGGCCGGCAAGACGCACGACAGCGGCCCCGGCTGGGACCATATTCGCCAGCTGCTCGCCAACCGCATGATGCTCGGCGTCTATATCGGCCAATACTGCATCAACACGCTGACCTATTTCTTCCTGACCTGGTTCCCGGTCTACCTGGTGAAGGAGCGCGGGCTCTCGATCCTGCAGGCCGGCTTCGTCGCGACATTGCCGGCGCTGTGCGGCTTCATCGGCGGCGTGCTCGGCGGCGTGATCTCGGACTACCTGCTGCGCCGCACCGGCTCGCTGACCATGGCGCGCAAGATCCCGATCGTCGGCGGCATGCTGCTGTCGATGACGATCATCGCCTGCAACTACGTCGACAGCCAGGCGCTGGTGGTCGGCTTCATGGCGCTCGCCTTCTTCGGCAAGGGCATCGGCGCGCTCGGCTGGGCGGTCGTCTCCGACACCTCGCCGAAGGAAGCCGGCGGCGTCTCCGGCGGGTTGTTCAACACCTTCGGCAATCTGTCCTCGATCACCACGCCGATCATCATCGGCTACATCCTCGCCGCCACCGGCTCGTTCAATGGCGCGCTGGTGTTCGTCGGCGCCAACGCGCTGGTCGCGGCGATCGCCTACCTGTTCATCGTCGGCGAGATCAAGCGGGTGCAGCTGAAGGCGGCCTGAGCGGGCCGCCGCCGCAACAACACATCAACGGCGGCTTCGGCCGCCGTCTTTGTCTTCTTGTTTGTCTGCTTTTTTGTCTTCTTGGCCAGTGGGAGGCATCGATGCTAGAACGTACAAATCCTCGACCGATCCATTCCAGGCTAGCATCGATGTTCGACCTGAACCAGCTCCGCTGTTTCGTCACGGTGGCCGAGGAATTGCACTTCGGCCGCGCCGCGGCGCGGCTCAACATGACGCAGCCGCCGCTCAGCCGGCAGATCCAGGTACTCGAGCACATCATCGACGCGCCGCTGCTGGAACGCACCAGCCGCTCGGTGCGGCTGACCCCGGCGGGACGCAGCTTCCTGCCGGAAGCGCGGCGCATTCTCAAGCTCGCGGAATCCGCTTCGCAAGTCGCCCGCCGCATTGCGCTCGGCAAGACCGGCTCGCTCAAGATCGGCTTCACGGCCGCGGCCGCCTATGGCTTCCTGCCCGATCTGATCGCAGCCGCCCGTTCCCGCCTGCCCGAGGTCGATTTTTCCCTGAAGGAGATGGTCTCGGGCGATCAGTTCGAGGCGCTCACCACCGGCCAGATCGATGCCGGCCTGCTGCGGCCGCCGATCGCGCGGCCGGAATTCGCCAGCCGGCGCGTCGTGGCCGAGCCGCTGCTCGCCGCGATCCCGAAGAAGCATCCGCTGGCCGCGGCCGTAACCGTCAGCATCAAGGATTTCGACGACCAGCCCTTCGTGATGTATTCGCCCTATGAGGCGCGATACTTCCACGATCTGCTGGTGTCGCTGTTCACGCGCGCCGACGTGCTGCCGCGCTATGTGCAGCATCTCAGCCAGATCCATTCGATCCTCGCCATGGTGCGCGCCGGGCTGGGCGTCGCGATCGTGCCGGAAGCCGCCGCCAGCCTGAAGATCGCGGACGTCAAGCTGAAGCCGCTGAAGCTGCGCACGCCGGTGCCGGTCGAACTGTTCATGGTGTGGCGGCGCGATCACGAGAACCAGTTGCTGCCGTCCTTGATCGAGATCGCGACCGAAATCGCCGCGCCGCATCTGCGCGGCGATTGATGCCGATTGGGCATCGCTCGATACCGCGTTTGGCTTGGACGCGCATCGAAGCATTCCCTAAGAATTCCGCCATGGACGCGCGCTGCTCGCGCATCCCTGATCCCAACAACATTCCAGGAGTGGCGCCATGAGCAAGTTGACCCCTCAGGAGATGGCCGCAAGAATCGGTGGCGGCCTCCTGTCTTTCCCCGTGACCCCGTTCAAGCCGGATTATTCGTTCGACGAGGCGACTTATCGCGCCAACATGGACTGGCTGTGCGGCTATGACGTCGCCGGCCTGTTCGCCGCCGGGGGCACCGGCGAGTTCTTCTCGCTGACGCCGTCTGAAGTTCCCCATGTCGTGAAGATCGCGGTCGACGAGACCAAGGGCCGCGTTCCCGTGCTGGCCGGCACCGGCTACGGCACCGCAATCGCGCGCGAGATCGCTGTTGGCGCCGAGAAGGCCGGCGCCGACGGCCTGTTGCTGCTGCCGCCCTATCTCACCCATGCCGAGCAGGACGGCCTCGCCGCCCATGTCGAGGCGGTGTGTGCGTCGGTCAAGATCGGCGTCATCGTCTACAATCGCGACAATGCGATCCTGCAGCCCGACACGCTGGCGCGCCTCTGCGAGCGCTGCCCGAACCTCGTCGGCTACAAGGACGGCATCGGCGACATCGAGCTGATGACCCGCGTCTACACCAGGCTCGGCGACCGCCTGACCTATATCGGCGGCCTGCCGACGGCAGAGACCTTTGCGCTGCCCTATCTCGACATGGGCGTGACCACCTATTCGTCGGCGGTGTTCAATTTCGTGCCGGAATTCGCCACCAGATTCTACGCCGCGGTGCGCCGGCGCGATCATCAGACCATCCATGCAGGCCTGAAGGATTTCATCCTGCCGCTGATCGCGATACGCAACCGCAAGAAGGGCTATGCGGTGTCGATCATCAAGGCCGGCATGAAGGTGATCGGCCGCGATTCCGGCCCGGTGCGGCCGCCGCTCACCGATCTCACCGAGCAGGAGATCGCCGAGCTCGCGGCACTGGTGGCGAAGCTGCCGCAGGCCGCGACCCGGCAGGCGGCGGAATAAGCCGAACGGCCAACGACCAAGGGAGGAGCAGATGATTCAGGACACGATCCGCACCGGCTTTGCCGGCGCCCCCGTCGTCACGGCGATGGAGGTGATCCCGGTCGCCGGCCGCGACGGGATGCTCCTCAATCTGAGCGGCGCGCATGCGCCGTTCTTCACCCGCAACCTCGTCGTCCTCACCGACAACTCCGGCCACACCGGCGTCGGCGAGGTGCCGGGCGGCGAGAAGATCCGCAAGACGCTCGAGGACGCCCGCGACCTCGTCGTCGGCCAGACCATCGGCACTTGCAACAACATCCTGGCGTCGATGCGCCGGACCTTCGCCGACCGCGACGCTGGCGGACGCGGCAAGCAGACCTTTGACCTCCGCGTCACCATTCATGCAGTGACCGCGGTGGAATCCGCGCTGCTCGATCTGCTCGGCCAGCATCTCAATCTCCCGGTCGCGGCGCTGCTCGGCGAAGGCCAGCAGCGCGCTGATGTCGAGACGCTCGGCTATCTGTTCTTCGTCGGCGATCGCAGGAAGACCAGCCTGCCCTATGTCGAAGGCGAGAGCGGCAAGCCCGACTGGTTCAACCTGCGCCACCAGGTGGCGATGACGCCGGAGGCGATCGTGCGCCTCGCCGAAGCGACGCAGGCGCATTACGGCTTCGCCGATTTCAAGCTCAAGGGCGGCGTGCTCGCCGGCGAACAGGAGATCGAGGCCGTCACCGCAATTGCAAAACGCTTTCCGAAAGCCCGCGTCACGCTCGACCCGAACGGTGCCTGGTCGCTCGACGAGGCGATCCGGCTGTGCAGCAACATGCATGGCGTGCTCGCCTATGCCGAGGACCCCTGCGGCGCGGAGGCCGGCTTTTCGGGTCGCGAGATCATGGCCGAGTTCCGTCGCGCGACGGGGCTGCCGACCGCAACCAACATGATCGCGACCGACTGGCGCCAGCTCAGCCACGCGCTGCGGCTCGGGGCGGTCGACATCCCGCTGGCCGATCCGCATTTCTGGACCATGCAGGGCTCGGTGCGGGTGGCGCAGACCTGCCGCGACAACGGCCTGACCTGGGGCTCGCACTCCAACAACCACTTTGACATTTCGCTGGCGATGTTCACCCATGTCGGCGCCGCGGCTCCCGGCAAGGTGACCGCGATCGACACCCACTGGATCTGGCAGGACGGCCAGGCGTTGACCAAAGAGCCGCTGCAGATCAAAGGCGGCAAGATCGCGATCCCGGATCGGCCGGGCCTCGGCATCGAGCTCGATCGCGCTGCCATCGAGGCGGCGAACGCGCTATACAAGCAGCATGGCCTCGGCGCCCGCGACGATGCGCTGGCCATGCAGTTCCTGATCCAGGGGTGGACCTTCGACGACAAGCGTCCCTGCCTCGTGCGTTAACAAGAAAGGTTGGAAACATGACCGCTCACCAGAAGAACTTCATCGCCGGCGAATGGGTCGACGGAACAAGCATCACGCGGGACATCAACCCCTCCAACACGGCCGACGTGGTCGGTGAATACGCCAAGGCCGACAAGGCACAGACCGAAAAGGCGATCGCCGCGGCGAAGGCCGCCTTCCCGGCCTGGGCACGCGCGACGCCGCAGGAGCGCTTTGACGCGCTGACCAAAATCTCCGTCGAAATCCTCGCCCGCAAGGAAGAGCTCGGCCGCCTGCTGGCGCGCGAGGAAGGCAAGACGCTGCCGGAAGGCATCGGCGAGGTGGCGCGCGCCGGGCAGATCTTTGCGTTCTTCGCCGGCGAGGCGCTGCGGCTGATGGGCGAGAAAGGCGCGTCGGTGCGCCCCGGTCTCGATGTCGAGATCACCCGCGAGCCGGTCGGCGTCATTGGCATGATCACACCGTGGAATTTCCCGATCGCGATCCCGGCCTGGAAGATCGCCCCCGCGCTCTGCTACGGCAACACGGTGGTGTTCAAGCCGGCCGAACTGGTGCCGGGCTCCGCGCATGCGCTGTCCGAGATCATCGCGCGCTCCGGCATTCCGGCCGGCGTGTTCAACCTCGTGGTCGGCTCGGGCTCGGTGGTCGGCCAGACCCTGCTCGATCATCCCGACGTCGCCGCGATCTCCTTCACCGGCTCGGTGCAGACCGGCCGCAAGATCGCGCAGGCCTGCGTGCTCTCCAATCCGATGAAGAAATTCCAGCTTGAGATGGGCGGCAAGAACCCGCTGGTCGTGCTCGACGACGCCGACGTCAAGGTCGCGGTCGAGGTCGCGGTCAACGGCGCCTATTTCTCGACCGGCCAGCGCTGCACGGCGTCTTCGCGCCTGATCGTCACCGCTGGGATTCACGATCGCTTCGTCGCCGCGATGACCGAGCGGATGAAGGGGCTTTCGGTGGACGACGCGCTGAAGAGCGGCGTGCATGTCGGCCCCGTAGTCGACCAGAGCCAGCTCGACCAGGACCTCCGCTACATCAAGATCGGCCAGGACGAAGGCGCCCGCCTGCACTGGGGCGGCGAGCTGTTGAACCGCGAGACGCCCGGCTTCTATCTGCAGCCGGCGCTGTTCACCGAGGCGAACAACCGGATGCGGATCGCCCGCGAGGAGATCTTCGGCCCGGTCGCCTGCGTGATCCGCGCCAGGGATTACGAGGAGGCGCTGGCGATCTCCAACGACACCGAGTTCGGCCTCGCCTCGGGCATCTGCACGTCAAGCCTGAAATACGCCTCGCATTACAAGCGCAACAGCGAGAGCGGCATGGTGATGGTCAATCTGCCGACCGCCGGCGTCGACTATCACGTGCCGTTCGGCGGCCGCAAAGGCTCGAGCTACGGCGCGCGCGAACAGGGCGCCTATGCCCGCGAGTTCTACACCACGGTGAAGACGGCCTACACGTTCCCGGGCTGAGACTCGCAGGGTGGATTAGCGTCAGCGTAATCCACCATCGGCACCGCACATCAAACATGGCGGGTTACGCCTTCGGCTAACCCGCCCTACA
Organism: Bradyrhizobium sp. USDA3010; assembly: GCF_056429065.1. Taxonomy (NCBI): domain Bacteria; kingdom Pseudomonadati; phylum Pseudomonadota; class Alphaproteobacteria; order Hyphomicrobiales; family Nitrobacteraceae; genus Bradyrhizobium; species Bradyrhizobium sp. USDA3010. The sequence continues at coordinate 19,128 of NZ_JBWJZD010000017.1, read as the reverse complement.
AACTTCCGGAGCCCGCATGGACCAGTCGATCGGCACGCAGGAGCAGCCCCGCTACATCAAGCTCAACGCGCGCGACAATGTTGCGATCGTCGTGAATGATTTCGGCCTGCCTGCCGGCTCGCGCTTCGCCTCGGGCCTGACGCTGCGCGCCTTCGTGCCGCAGGGCCACAAGACCGCGCTGGAAGACATCGCCGAGGGCGCGCCGATCATCCGCTACGGCGAGGTGATCGGCCATGCGCTGTCGCCAATCCTGGCCGGCGAATGGGTCGACGAAGCGCGCATCCGCATGCCCGACGCGCCGCCGCTCGATCAGCTCGAGATCGCAACCGCGGTGCCGCCGGCGCTGCCGCCGCTCGAAGGTTTTACCTTCGAAGGCTATCGCAATCCCGACGGCTCGGTCGGCACCAAGAACATCCTCGGCATCTCCTCTTCGGTGCAATGCGTCAAGGGCACGATGGAATACGCGGTGAAGCGCATCCGCGCCGAGCTCTTGCCGAAATATCCCAATGTCGACGACGTCGTGCCGCTGACCCATGCCTATGGCTGCGGCGTGGCCATTGCCGCGCCCGACGCCGTGGTGCCGATCCGTACCCTGCAAAACCTCGCGCTCAATCCGAATTTCGGTGGCGAGATCCTCGTCGTGGGGCTCGGCTGCGAGAAGCTCGCGCCGGAACGGCTGGTGCCCGAAGGCGTCAGCGACGCCATCGTGCGGATGCAGGACGAAGCCTTTGACGGCTTCGGCGCCATCGTCGAGGCCATCATGACCCAGGCCGAGGCGCGCCTGAAGGTGCTCAACGCCCGCACGCGCGAGACCTGCCCGGCCGCCGATCTCGTGATCGGCCTGCAATGCGGCGGCAGCGATGCGTTCTCCGGCGTCACCGCCAACCCTGCGGTCGGCTTCGCCGCCGATCTCCTGGTTCGCGCCGGCGCGACCGTGATGTTCTCGGAAGTGACCGAGGTGCGCGACGCGATCCAGCTGCTGACCCGCCGCGCCGTCAACGAGGATGTCGGCCGCGCGTTGATCCGAGAGATGGCCTGGTACGACGCCTATCTCGCCCGGGGCGGTGCCGACCGCAGCGCCAACACCACGCCGGGCAACAAGAAGGGCGGGCTCGCCAACATCGTCGAGAAATCCCTCGGCTCGATCGTCAAGTCCGGCTCCGGCCCCATCGCTGGCGTGCTGTCGCCGGGCGAGAAGGCGCGGCAGAAGGGCATGCTGTTCGCCGCGACACCGGCGAGCGACTTCATCTGCGGCACATTGCAGCTCGCCTCCGGCATGACCTTGCAGGTGTTCACGACAGGCCGTGGCACGCCCTATGGCCTTGCGGCAGCGCCTGTCATCAAGGTCGCGACCCGCAGCGAGCTGGCGCGGCGCTGGAAGGACCTGATCGATTTCGACGCCGGCTGCATCGCGACCGGCGAGAAGACGATCGAGGAGACCGGCTGGGACCTGTTCCGCCTGATCCTCGACGTCGCGAGCGGCCGGACCAAGCCATGGTCGGACCGCTGGGGCATTCATAACGATCTCACGCTGTTCAACCCGGCGCCGGTGACCTAGCAACAGCGCAGGCCAACCTACGCACCGAAAGTCCGCCGCGACGAGGTCAGCGGCGGACTTTTATTCTCATGATCTTGATCGGTATCAATCGTCGTCGTGATGGATGACGGTCTTGCTGCGGTTGCCGAACTCGTCCTGCTTCTTGATGACCGTGGTCCGGTCACTGCGCGGCTCACGCTCCTTGATCACCGTGGTGCGGTCACGATCCCGATCGCGGTCGCGATATTCATGCGACTCGCCGACCGTAACGCCGGCGCCGACGGGGCCGGCACGAACGCCGATTTCATCGGCGAATGCAGGCGATGCGATCGCGGTCACCATGGCCGCCGCAAACAGATACTTTCTCATGACGTCTCACCTCCTCGAGTGGCGATGTGGAGGCGGAACGTCGGGTGCGACAAACCGTTCCTATGTCGTCCCTGCTGCAGACGCTCTCGCGATGCGGAACATCGCGTCGGGAACCTCGCTGAACAGACATTCATCTGTGTGGCGAAATGCTCATGTTCCACGCGTTGAATAGCCTGATTTGATGGCCCACGTCCCCATCAACAGGAGGACGTTCCATGAAACAATCGCAGCACTTCCTCGACAATGCGGAGAACTGCGCGCAGCTTGCCGAGCGCGCCGACGACGAGCCGACCTACAACCGGTTCAAGCGCATGGAGGCGGCCTGGCGCGCGCTGGCCAAGGAGCAGGATTGGCTCGACGGCGAAACCTCGCCGTCGGAGACCGCAGCCGCAGCTCCGTCGGAAACCGCAGCCCGAATTTGAGCCAGCCCAGGTCTGAAAATCGAAGGTCTGGAAGTAGCCCGCGCGCGACAAATGAACCGTCGCCGCGGGCCGCTTCTTATTCGGCGCTACGCTGCCGCTGCCAGCGCAGCAGATAGGCCTGCAGCCGCCAGATGATCGCCGACAGCACGACACCGACCAGCATCAGCACCACGACCGCGACCATCATGCCCGAGGCCTCGCCGCGCGCCTCGGACTCGATGATGAGCCGGCCGATGCCACGCTCGGCGCCGATGAACTCGCCGACGATCACGCCGATCAGCGCGAACGAGATCGCCGGCGTCAGCGAGGCGAACACCCATGCCATGGTCGAGGGGATCACCACGGTGCGGGTGATCTGCCACTCGCTGGCGCCGAGCAGCCGCGCCGCGTTGGTAAAACCCTCGTCGATCGAGCGCGCGCCCTCGAAGGTGTTGAAGAACACCAGGAACACGACGACGATCCAGGAGGTGACGATCTTCGACATGTCGCCGATCCCGAACGCCAGCACGATGATCGGCGCCAGCGCGATCCGCGGGATCGAATTCACCGCGGTGATGAACGGCTGGAAGATCGCGCTGAGCCGATCGGATCGCCCGAGGATCAGCCCGGCGACGAAGCCGCTGACCACGCCGGTGACGAAGCCGAAGAAGGTGTTCTTCAGCGTGATCGCCGTCGCGGCCCAGAGATTGTTCTCGTTGCGCGCCAGGCACTTTGCGAACTCGCCGTTAAACCAGCCGTTGAAGACGCCGAGCTTCGATTTCAGGCAGCTCTGGACCAGGAAATTGTCGAAGATCATCGACGGCTTCGAGATGAAGTAGGGATCGAGCAGGTCAGGCACCAGCCACGGCAGCCTGGTGCGAAGATCGTAGCCCCATTGCCACACCGACAGCACGATCGCGCAGATCAGGACCTGCCAACCGATCGTACTGAGCATGCTGTATCGTCTCATGCGCTGCGGCCCTTGACGAATTCCTCGCCGAGCGAGTGCCAGATGTGCTGGAACAGTTCGGCATAACGCGGGGTCTCGCGCACCTTCACCGCATCGCGCGGGCGCGCGAAGTCGACTTCGAACATGTCCTTGATGCGGCCCGGCCGCGCCGAGAACAGGATGATGCGGTCGGCCAATGTCAACGCCTCGCCGAGATCGTGGGTCACGAACAGCACGGTCTGCTGCTCGCGCTCCCAGATCCGAAGCAGCACCTCGTGCATGTCGATCTTGGTGTGGGTGTCGAGCGCGCCGAACGGCTCGTCCATCAGCAGGATCTGCGGCTCGACGATCAGCGTCCGCATCAGCGCCGCGCGCTGGCGCATGCCGCCTGATAGCGCCGACGGATAGGCGTTCTCAAACCCCTTCAGTCCTGCCTGCGCGACGCATTGTGCGATGCGCTCTTTCCGTTCCTGAGCCGGCACGCCGGATAGCTCAAGCCCGTAGCCGATATTGTCGGCGACGGTCCGCCAGGGAAACAGCGTGTCGCGCTGGAACACATAGCCGACATCTGGCGTCGCCTTGCCGGGGACGACGCGCTTGCCGTCGATCAGGATCTCGCCGCCGGTGGGACGGATCAGCGAGGCGATCATGTTGAGCACCGTGCTCTTGCCGGAGCCCGACGGGCCGAGCAGCGCGACGAACTCGCCGCGGCGCACGTCGAAGCTGACGTCACGAACGGCCTCGATTGTAGCCTTCGCGAGCTGGAACGACTTGCTCAGGCCCTTGACCTCGACGCGGCGGTCGGCCGAGGCGCGCGGCGACAAGGTTGCGCTCGTCTCGAGCGCGCTCAACCCGGATAGGCCTTTCGCGCCGTGTCGATGAGAGTGGAGTTGACCACATCAGCGATCTTGAGCGGCTTGATGCCGGTCATCTCGCGGAACCAGACCTTCTCGCCGCGCGCGAAGCTCGCCGCGTCGACAATACCCTCATAGTCCGCGACCTTCTGGATCGCTGATATCTCCAGCAGATTGGCGTCGCGCGAGGTGCTGCCGACATAGGGCTCGATGGCGTCGTAGACCTCCGCCGCCTTGTGCGTCTTGATCCACTGCGAGGCGCGCCACAGCGCGCTGACGTAGGCCTGCATCTTGGCGGGGTCCTTGTCGATGGTCGCCTGCAACGTGAAATGCCCGGTCACCGGCACCTTGCCGCCGATATGCTTGTTCCAGATCGCCTCGTCGGTGCCGTCGAACAGCAATTCGCCCCAGCCCTGCTGCTGCGCCTCGTTCAGCAGCGACAGCGAGCTGACGAGGATATCGACCTGCTTCGACTTCAGCGAGCCAAGCATGGTGTCGACATTGCCCGTGCCGATCCAGGTCACCTTGTCGTCGAGCCCCATGGTTTCCATGTAGTAGGACGCCCAGACATGGTTGGTGCCGCCGAGCGAGGAGACCGAGACGATCGGCTTGCGGCCGTCGGGCCGTTTCCAATGCGTGAAGGCCTCCAGCGAGTTGATGCCCTGATCCTTCAGGTCCTTGCGCAGGATGAACATCACCGAGTTCGACCGTGTGTCGACCGGCAGCAGCACGCGCGCGGCGCGGCCGTGATTGGTCAGCTGCATCGGATGGGTGACGTCGCCGATCCCGATGTCGCCCTGCGACGAGGCGATGATCTCGCGGGTCTTCACGCCGCTGCCGCCCTGCACCAGCTTGCAGTCGAGCCCGGCCTCCTTGAAGTAGCCGATGCGGTCAGCAACGAACTGCGTCTGATAGACCGGCACCGCGACCGGATAGATCGCGCGCCCGGTGGCCGCCTGCGCCCATGCGCGCCCGGTCGCCAGCGCCGCGCCACCCGCGGCGATCACCGTCAGGGCCGATCGCCTCGAAAGGTGGGGCATGGTGAGGCGCGGCATCACGCGTGCTCCTTCGCCGTAATCTGGTCGAGCGCGCCGAGCACCGCATCGCCCATCTGGGCGGTCGACAGCTTCCTTGCACCGGCTTCGGCGATATCGGCGGTGCGTGCGCCAGAGGCGAGCGCGGTCTGCACCGCCCGCTCCAGCAGGTCGGCATCCTCAGGCCGGTTCAGCGTCAGGCGCAGCAGCATCGCGACGCTGAGGATCGAGCCGAGCGGATTGGCGATGCCCTTGCCCGCGATATCGGGCGCGCTACCATGCACCGGCTCGTAGAGCGCCTTGCGTCGGCCGAAGCGATCCACTGGACCGAGCGAGGCCGACGGCAGCATGCCGAGCGAGCCCGACGCCATCGCCGCGCAGTCGGACAGGATGTCGCCGAAGATGTTGCCCGTCACCATGACGTCGAACTGCCGCGGCTCGCGCACGATCTGCATCGCGGCGTTGTCGACATAGAGATGGGTCAGCTCGACGTCGGAGAACTCCTCCTTGTGCAGCCTGATCACCTCCTCGCGCCAGACCACGCTGGTCTCCAGCACATTGGCCTTGTCGACCGAGCAGACCTTGTTGCGCCGGGTTCGCGCCAGCTCGAACGCCGAGCGCGCCACGCGGCGGATCTGGTTGGTCGTGTACTGCTCGGTGTTGAAGCCGCGGCGCTGGCCGTCCGGCAAGGTCTCGATGCCGCGCGGCTCGCCGAAATAGATGCCGCTGGTCAATTCGCGAATGATGACGAAGTCGACGCCGTCGAGCACCTCGGGCTTGAGCGGCGCGGACGCCGACAACGCCGGGCTCGCCACGATGGGCCTCAAGTTCGCGTAGAGATCGTATTTGCTGCGCAGCCCGAGCAGGCTGCCAGCCTTGCGCGCCGCCGCCGGCACTTCGGTGGTCTCCGGTCCGCCGGTCGCGCCCCACAGGATGGCGTCGGCCTCGTCCATCGCCTCCGCGGTGTCCTCGGGCAGCACCTTGCCGGTCGCCAGATACGGGATCAGGCCGTATTGCGCCTCGCGCAAGGTCATCGGCACGTTACGTTTGGCTGCGAACCACTCGAGCACGCGGCGCGACTGCGCGGTGACCTCGGGACCGATGCCCTCGCCGCCGACGACGGCGACCTTGACCATGTTGGATTGCGTGCTCATGCAGATGTCCTTGAAACGGGTGTCTTTGAAAGAGGTGTCCTCTGAAAATGAATCCAGGGCCGCGCTGTGCGGTCGGCAGCCTGGAAGGCGTGGATCTCGTCGTCGCGCTGCAACGTCAGCGCCACCTCGTCGAGCCCCTTCAACAGCCCTTCGCGCCGCCGCGGGTCGATCTCGAACGAATGCCGTGCACCTGACGGCGAGACGATGGTCTGAGCCTCGAGGTCGATCGAGACCTTGCCGGCGCCCTGCGTCGCCTCGATGTCGGCGGCGAGCTGATCGACCACCGCCTTGTCGACGACGACGGGCAGGATTCCATTCTGGAAGCAGTTGGCGAAAAAGATGTCGCCGAAGCCGGAGCCGATGATGGCGCGGATGCCGCGCTCCTGCAGCGACCACACCGCGCCCTCGCGCGACGAGCCGCAGCCGAAATTCGGCCCCGTGACCAGGATCTCCGCCTCCCGATACGGCTCGCGGTTGAGAATGAAATCCGGATTCTCCGAGCCGTCGGGCAGATAGCGCAGCGAACCGAACGCCCATTTGCCGAGCGTGCCGCGGACCCCGTTGCCGACCAGGCGCTCGATCCGGATGATCACGTCGGTATCGATATTGGCGCGCATGATCGGCGCAGCGGTCGCGGTGAGCTTGTCGAACGGTTTTGGCATCGTCTAGCGTCCCATCATCCTGACATCGGCGATCGCGCCGGCAATGGCCGAGGCCGCCGCGCTCGCGGGGCTCGCCAGATGCGTCCGCGCGCGCGGCCCTTGGCGGCCGACGAAGTTGCGGTTCGAGGTCGAGACCGAGCGCTGCCCGGGCGCCACCACCTCGCCATTGGCGGCAAGGCACATCGAGCAGCCGGGCTCGCGCCATTCGAAGCCGGCATCGATGAAGATCTTGTCGAGCCCTTCGGCGACCGCCTCGCGCTTGACGTTTTCCGAGCCCGGCACCACCCAGGCGCGGACCCCGGCCGCGACCTTGCGGCCACGCGCGACCTCGGCCGCGGCGCGCAGATCACTGAGCCGGCTGTTGGTGCAGGAGCCGATGAACACCCAGTCGACCGGCGTGCCGGCAATCGGCGCGCCGCCCTGCAGGCCCATATACTCGAGCGCGGTCTCGATCGCGGCGCGCCGCGCCGGATCGTCGACCGTCTTCGGATCGGGAATGACGCCATCGACGCCGACGACATGCTCGGGGCTGATACCCCAGGTCACCTGCGGGATGATCTTTTCGACATCGATCACGACTTCGCGGTCGAACACCGCATCGGGATCGCTCGGCAATTCGCGCCATGCCTTGACTGCGAGATCCCACATCTCGCCCTGCGGCGCGTAGGGGCGGCCGCGCAGGAATTCGAACGTTGTCTCGTCGGGCGCCACCATGCCCATCTTGGCGCCGAGCTCGATCGAGAGGTTGCAGATCGTCAGCCGGCCCTCGATCGGCAGCGCGCGGATCGCGCTGCCGGCATATTCGACGGCATAGCCGGTGCCGCCGGCCGCGCCGACATGCCCGATCAGCGCAAGGATCATGTCCTTGGCGGTGACGCCGAGCGGCAGCTCGCCCTCGAAGCGCGCGCGCAGCGTCTTCGGACGCTTCTGGATCAGCGCCTGCGTCGCCAGCACATGGGTGAGCTCGCTCGACCCGATGCCGAAGGCGAGCGCGCCGAGGCCGCCATGGGTGCAGGTGTGGCTGTCGCCGCAGACGATCGTCGCGCCCGGCAGGCTCAAGCCGAGTTCCGGCCCGATGACGTGGACGATGCCCTGGCCGGGCTGGTCGACATCGAACAGCGTGATGCCGCTCGCCGCCGTCTCGGCCCGCAGCGCGGCCAGCAATTCCATGCCGATCTTGCTGGTTCCGGCGCGGCCGGGCGCCGTCGAGAGCGCGTGATCCGGCGTCGCAAACGTCAGTTCGGGATTGTGAACCTTGAGGCCACGGCTCTTGAGATCGAGCAGGCCGCGCGAGCCGCCGAGATCGTGCAGCAAATGGCGGTCGATATGCAGGAGGTCAGTGTCCTCGCTCAGGCGGGCAATGACATGCTGGTCCCAGATCTTCTCGAGCAAACTTCGTCCGGGCATCCGCCTTCCCCCGCTCGCTGCGTTTCCATGCGGCTTGATCTTATTGACGCCAATCTGTGCCAAAGTTGTCGTCAAGTGAAGCCGTTTCGGCCTAACATCACATATGTGATGGAGGCGCGGTCATTGACCCGCCGCGGAGACAGCCATGCCGAACGCGAATAAGACGGCCATCGTCAAATCGGCGATGCGGACGTTTGCGGTTCTGGAGTTCTTTCGGGAAACAAAGCGGGCTGCTTCCGTGACTGAAATAGCTTCCGCGCTGGAGATGCCCCAATCGAGCACGTCCGTGTTGCTTCGCAGTCTCGTTGAATTGAGCTACCTTGAATACGACCGACAGACCCGGCGTTTCATCCCCAGCTACCGGGTCAATCTGCTTGGTGATTGGATCCGCCGTTCTCCGTTCCGTGATCGAAAGCTCACCGATCTGATGGAGGAACTCTGGACCGCGACGGGCGGCGAGACCGTCATGCTTGGGCAACAGGCCGGCGCCGCCGGGATGCGATACCTACACGTTGTCCCCGGCGGCTCTCAGCTTCAGTTCATTGCAAATGCCGGTCAAATACGACCGATGGTTCGCACCGCGCTCGGACACGTGCTGCTGAGCCAAATGCCGAACACCAAAATTCGCGGCATTATCCGTCGCAACAACGCTGAGGAGCCGAGTCAGTCGGCGCGCGTTCGCGAAGCGCCCTTTCTCGAAGAGGTCGAGCGCATCCGCCGCCGTGGCTTTTCCGAGTCGAGCGGCCGCACGACGCCGGGCGCAAACACAATCGGCATGCTTGTTCCCCTGCCAAAGCGACGCGCGCCGCTCGCGATTGGCATCGGCGGACCAATCGAACGAATCGCGGCAAAGCGCGAGCACATCATTGAAGTCATGCAGAGCCGGCTGAAAGAACTGGCAAATGTAGCGCCGTAGCCCGGATGGAGCGAAGCGCAATCCGGGGGCAGTCCCTCCGCGGAGAGATCGGCCCCGGATTTCGCTTCGCTCCATTCGGGCTACGAATGCTGGGCTTTGCGTCGAAATCCCTACGACGCCAGCGCTTCCTCCGGCATCACGGCCGGCAGATGCTGGCTCTCGGCCACCGCGCGGTTGGTGATGCGGCCGCGATGGACGTTGAGGCCGGCGCGCAGATGCGGATCCTCGACCAGCGCCCGCAGCCCCTTCGAGGCCAGCGCCAGGCCGAACGGCAAGGTGGCGTGGTTGAGCGCGTGGCTCGAGGTGACAGGCACCGCGCCCGGCATATTGGCGACGCAATAATGCACGATGTCGTCGACCAGATAGGTCGGCGCCTGGTGCGTGGTCGCCTTCGAGGTCTCGAAGCAGCCGCCCTGATCGATCGCGACGTCGACCAGCACCGCACGGCGTTTCATGCCTGCAAGCTGTGCGCGCGACACCAGCTTTGGCGCGCTGGCACCGGGCATCAGCACCGCGCCGATCACAACGTCAGCCGCGAAAACTTCCTGCTCGATCGCTTCCAGCGTGGCGTAACGGGTGCGGACGCGCCCGAGGAAGAGGTCGTCGAGCGCGCGGAGCCGCGGCAATGAGCGGTCAAGGATGGTGACGTCGCTGCCGAGCCCGGCCGCCATCCGCGCCGCATGGGTGCCGACCACGCCGCCACCGATGATTGCAACGCGCGCCGGCGGAACGCCCGGCACGCCGCCGAGCAGCTTGCCCATGCCATCGGCGGATTTGCGCAGCGCGGCGCCCGCGGCCTCGATCGCCAGCCGGCCTGCGACTTCGCTCATCGGCGCGAGCAACGGCAGCCCGCCATGCGCGTCGGTCACGGTCTCATAGGCGACCGCCGTGCAGCCGGAGGCGATCAGCCCCGCGGTCTGCGGCACGTCGGGCGCGAGATGCAGATAAGTGAACAGGATCTGCCCCTCGCGCAGCCTGATCCATTCGGACGGCTGCGGCTCCTTCACCTTCACGATCATCTCGGCGACCGAGAACACCTCTTCGGCGGTGTCGGCAATCCGTGCGCCGGCCTGGGTGTAGACGTCATCGCCGGCACCGATGCCGTCGCCGGCGCCGCGCTGGACCACGACCTCGTGGCCGTGCGCCACATATTCCCGCACCGAGGCAGGCGTCAGCCCAACCCGATATTCCTCGACCTTGATTTCCTTGGGCACGCCGATGCGCATGGTCCGCTCCTTGAAGGATTCGTTTCCGTTAACCGCAAGGCTATTCCTCGTTACATGGCGTTTCTCAGCGAATTCCGGCTTGTGCACATACAGATACGCTCATATCCTTCGTTTCCGGCTCACCGCTCGAAGGAAAACTGCGTGGACGGTCTCGATCGTATCGATCTCAGAATCCTTGCCGAGCTGGTCGCCGACGCTCGCGCCAGCCAGATCGAGCTTGCCGAGAAGGTCGGGCTGTCGCCGACCGCCTGCGCGCGGCGCATCCGCCATCTCGAGGAGATCGGTGTGATCCGCGGCTACCGCGTCGACCTTGAGCCGACCGCGCTTGGCCTCGTGACAACCGTCGTCGTCACCATCACGCTGGAGAAGCAGAGCGAGGACTATCTCGCAGCCTTCGAGGCCGCGATCGCACGCTGCCCCGATGTCGTATCCTGCCATCTGATGTCGGGCAGCGACGATTATCATCTGCAGGTCATTGCCCGCGACATCGCCGACTTCGAGCGCATCCACAAGCAGCATCTGTCGCGGATGCCGGGCGTCGCCCGCATCCATTCCAGCTTCGCGATGCGCGAGGTGGTCCGTCGCACCATTCCCGAAACCGCGCTGCGCGGCTGATCGCCGAGGGCGGCTCCGATTCACCTCTCGCTTGGGAGAGGTGAACGGAGCCCGCGGACAATCCTGCTCATTGCGCCCTCGCGCGCGGCCACATCCGCGCCAGCGTCTCGTCCTTCTTGACGACGACATGCCAGAGCGTCGCCGCGATATGCAGCGCGACCACGGCATAAACGAAGTAGGCAAGCAGGCCATGCGCCAGCTCGCCCGCCTCCGCGACCGCCTTGTTGTCGGCGAACAGGCGCGGCCAGCTGAAGGTCCAGAAATAGCGCAGCGAGTAGCCGCCGGCTGACGAGAACATGTATCCGGTCACCGGCATCACGAACAGGATGGCGTAGAGCGCCCAGTGATTGAGCCTTGCGGCGATCCTGACCAGCGGCGAGAATGAGCCCGGCTCCGGCGGCGCAGTGGTCACGGCGCGCACCATCAGCCGCAGGATCGCCAGGAAGAACAGGGTGACGCCGAGCGACTTGTGCACCTCGAGCAGCTCGCGCCGCGGCGACGTCCCCGCCGGCTGCAGCCCGCAATAAAGCCCGATCAGCATCGCCGCGATGAACAGCACCGCCGTCGCCCAATGTATCCGGCGCAACAGTGGATCGTAGCTGGCCGTCATGTCCGTCGTCACAAGGCGCCTTCGCTTGAAGCCAGCCCGTGCGGGTTCGGCCCGAAAAAAGGAAGCCGTTCAATAGATGATCGCGCGACGCCTGCCTACCGGCGCGGGCGTCGCCTTCGATCACGATCGCGAAGGCTGGAGGCCTGCGCTCCCTCCTCGTCCTTCCGGGATGCGTGCGCAGCACGCAGGCCCGGAATCCATTGGGCCGCATCGTCGCGGCAAAATGGATTCCGGGCTCGCGCCCCGCGCGCCCCGGAATGACGAACGGAGGGTCCGGCGCAGCCACGCGCTCACTGTCACAAACCGCGCCCGCTGTCACAAACGCTGTCACAATCGGAGCCGCCCGGCCCCGCTTTCACACGCATTTTTTAGTCGTGATTCGCCACCTTCTATGACAGAATTGCTACAATTCAATATCAGTTCGGTTACACGCGGAGCGGTGAATGAGCATGGAGTGGCGGGCGCGGCCGGTTTCGCTGGCTTGGTCGAATCCAGTGGTCCGGTGGTGGGGCTTCCTGAGCCTCGTCAGCGCCGCCAACATCGCGATCTGGTTCGCGCTGTACCGACAGTTCCAAGAGCAGTCGAACGGCAGCCTCAGCAATACGTCCGGCATCGGCCTGATGCTGCTGCTCTGCGCGGCCTACGTGTTCGGCTGCGCCTTCCGCTCGGTGCTGCCGCGCGCCGACGTGCAGCGCATCTGCCTGTTCGACACCTGGCTGTCGAGCGTCGTGGTCGGCCGCACCGTCGCGACCGTCGCCGAGGTCTGCTTCGCCGCGCAATGGGCGATCATCCTGCATCAGCTCGGCACCATGACCGGCGCCGAGACCACCATCAATATCGCCTGGATCATCGTGCCGCTGATCGTGATTGCGGAATGCTTCTCCTGGTATGCGGTGCTGACCACCCATTATCTCTGCAACGCGATCGAGAACTCGATCTGGGCCGTGGTGTTCTTCCTGGTCGGGATCGCGCTGTGCCGCCTGCTGCCCGAGTTTCAGGGACCGGTGCGCTGGGCCTTCATCGTCGCGATCGTCGGCATCGCCGCCTTCCTCGCCTTCCTGATGACCGTCGACGTCCCGATGTATCTGAACCGCTGGCGCGCCAATCTCGCCGCCGGCGGCACGCTGCTGCATCCACTCGATGGCCTGCGCGACGTCAGCCGGCGCTGGGTCGTGACCCACGACATCGCCGAGTGGCGCGAGGAGATCGCCTGGATGTCGCTGTACTTCAGCATGGCGGTCTGGTCGAGCCTCGCGCTCTGCGTCGGCTACTCGCTCGAGGATCAGCTGCCGCGCTACCGCACCGAGCCGGCGATCGTCGCGACGACGCCGGCGATCGAAAGCCCGGCACCGGCGATCGTCAGCACGACGCCGGCGGCGCAGCACACCGCAACGATCGACGCGGCGGCGCCGTCGCGGAATTGAGCGGCGGCCGCGCGGCTTGCGGCTGTCAGCGCTTTCGGAGTAAAGGCTGGATCATCCCCGCTCATCCATCAGCGCGTTCCATGCCCCGCATCACCATCATCGAAACCGGGCTCGTCAGTCCGCAATTCCGCGAGCGCCATGGCAGCTATCCGCAGATGTTCCAGCGGATGGTGGCCGCAGCCGATCCGTCGGTCGCCTGCGACGTCGTGAGCGTCGCCAACGTTGAGACACTTCCGGATCCGGCCACATTGGATGCGATCCTGATCACGGGATCGGCGGCCGGTGTCTATGACGATGTCGCCTGGATCGCGCCGCTCGAAGCCTTCGTGCGCGCCGCCCATGACAAGCGCATTCCGATGGTCGGCGTCTGCTTCGGCCATCAGCTGATCGCACAGGCGCTCGGCGGCACCGTGCGCAAATCCGAGAAAGGCTGGGGCATCGGCCGCCATGTCTATCGGATAGCGCCGGACAACGGGCTGATCGACGGCGAGACGATCGCGGCGGCCGCCTCGCATCAGGACCAGGTGATCACCCCGCCCGCCTCCGCACGCACCATCATGGCGTCCGCGTTCACCCCGCATGCCGGGCTGCTCTATGCCAACGGCACCACACTGTCGGTGCAGCCGCATCCGGAATTCACCGTCGACTACGCCGACGCGCTGTGCGACCTGCGCCGCGGCCTCGCGCCTGATACCGTGGTCGAGACGGCCAAGGCATCGCTCGCCGCACCGCTCGACCACGCGACGCTTGGCGGCGTTGTCACACGCTTCCTCACCGGCCATACGCCCGCGTAAGGCAGCGCCTCAGGTCATGCTGCCCGGCATGAAGCAGCGCACGCGCGGGTGGCCGTCGATATAGTGCTTCCACACCATGGTTCGGCCGATCTTGTTCGGCTCGGTGATAAGGGCCTCATCGGGCACAACAACCCATTCACTGTCGATGAGCACGCGATAGTGGCCGTGATCCGACTCCCAATCGGGATCCGCGACCACATATCCGTCGGCATCCGAGCAGCACTGCCCGTATCCGCTGTGCAGGCTTTCAAACCAGGGCTTCAGAGGTGAATTGGCGTAGCGGCCGTCGTCGCGAGCTAGGGTCGGCGATGTCAACCACATCGCCCCCAGCAGCAGTGCCGCACGCGTGATGGCGTGCATGGTGTCGTCTCCGTAAGTGTCGATCCAGCTGCGGGCGCGCATCGCTCGACCGTTCGCCCGCGGCATTGGCGTCACAGGCGAAAGCACGACGAATCGGCGCCCCAGCACCTGACGTTTGGCCATGCAAGAGCAACGCCAGACTGCATTCCGGGAGACTACGGGCGACGAAAGTATGGGGTGTGCGGACCATCGCGTGCCACGCGCGGCAAGTCGCCATCTCAAGCGCGCGTGATCGCCTTCGGCGCAACTCGATCAGCGGATCGCCGCAGCGACCTCGGGGACCAGCGGTGGTGCGCTTCGCGACGCCGCCTGCAGCGCGCATTCGACGAACCGGCGCGGCAGCAGCGAGGCGTTCGAGCGCATCGCCACCAGCATGCGGCTCTCCGCATCCGGCGTGTCCAGCGCTTTCGCGACAACGTTCATGACGCCGGCCTGCTGGTAACAGGACGGCAGAATCGAAAGCCCGATTCCGGCGGCGACGAGGCTGAGCACCGTGCGCAGTTCGTGCGCCTCCTGCGCGATGCGCGGCGCAAAGCCGGCGCGCCGGCACAGCATCGCGGCCTGGTCGCCGACGCCGCAGCCGCTCTCGGCCATGCCGACGAATTCGTGCTCGGCGAGGTCCGCAACGCTGAGCTTGCCGGGCGCGGCGGCGAGCGGATGATCGATCGGCAGGAACACCATCAGCCGGTCGCGCCAGACGACGTGAACCTGCAGATCGGCCGCGGGCCGGAAATCCAGCGGAGGCCGCATGATCGCGACGTCGAGCTCTGCGTCGGCGAGTGCCTGCAGCTGCTTTGCCGTCGACATGTGCCTGAGTTCGATCTTCACCCGCGGATAGCTGCTGCGGAAGCCGCGGAACAGTTCGGCGAACATATCGAGCATCGGAACCGAGTCGGTGAAGCCGACACGGACCGCGCCGGCTTCACCGCGCGCTGCGCGGCGCACGGTCTCCGATGCGAGGTCGAGCTCGCTGACGGCCCGCCGTGCGTGCTCCAGCAGCAATTGGCCGGCCTGGGTGAGTTCGACCGCGCGCCGTGTCCGCGACAACAGCTGGGTGCCGAGCTCCTCCTCCATCGCCTTGATCTGTGTGCTCAGCGGCGGCTGGCTGACATGCAGCCGCTTGGCGGCGCGGCTGAAGCTGAGTTCTTCGGCCACCGCGATGAAGTAGCGAAGCTGCCTGTAATCCATCGCTTATTCCGTTTCCCTATAAGTGACGGGTCAAAGCAGTATTTGACCTCCCAGGTCCGTTTGCCGATCTTGGCGTCGAAACGCGGATGCTCCAAGGGGCAACACGCGCAGCCGGTCAGCCATGCGAAATCGCCGCGAATAACAGGCGCTCCGCCCGGTTCGGATCACAGGCGCGATAACAAGAAAGCAAGGGAGGATTCCAATGGGCCAAGCGTCCATCAGCGAGCTCGAACAGCAAACCATCCGCCGGGTCTATTGGCGGCTGATTCCGATCCTCTTCGTCATGATGTTCTTCAACTATCTCGACCGCATCAATCTCGGCTACGCCGGGCTGACGATGAACAAGGACCTCGGCCTCAGCCCCGCCATCTTCGGCTTTGCGGCGAGCATCTTCTTCCTCGGCTACATGGTGCTCGAGGTGCCGAGCAATTTGATGCTGCACTGGCTCGGCGCCCGGATCTGGCTCGCGCGCATCCTGATCACCTGGGGCCTCGTCGCCACGCTCACCGCCTTTGTCTGGAATCCGCTCAGCCTCTATGTGATGCGGTTCGGCCTCGGGGTCGCGGAGGCCGGCTTCATGCCCGGCGTGGTGCTGTATCTGACCTATTGGTTCCCCGCACGCTATCGCGCCCGCGCGGTGGCCGGCTACATCATCGCCGGCTCGTTCTCAGCGGTGTTGGGCGGGCCGATCTCGACCAGCATCATGACCTTCCTCGACGGCGCCGCCGGCCTGCATGGCTGGCAATGGATGTTCATCGCCGAGGGCGTGCCGACCATTCTGCTCGGCCTCTTCACGCTCTATTATCTGACCGACCGTCCCGCCAAAGCGAACTGGCTCACCAAAGAGCAGGCCGCCTGGCTGGAGGGCGAGTTCGCCGCCGAGCGGGCCGAGATCGAACAACAGGGGCAGCACAGGTTGATCGAATGCGTGCTCGATATCAGGGTCTGGCTGCTGGGTGTGCTGTTCGGCTGCGCGCTGGTCGGCATCTATGGCCTGCTGTTGTGGCTGCCGCAGATCATCAAGGGCATGGGCAATCTCAGCAACATCGAGGTCGGCTTCCTGTCGGCGATCCCGCCGCTGCTCGGCGTCGTCGGCACCATCGTGGTCAGCCGCAGCTCGGACAAGACAGGCGATCGCAAGTTTCATCTTGCGGCCGTCTATCTGCTCGCCGCCGTCGCGATGCTCGGCAGCGCCTATGTCGCGAGCCCGGTGCTGGCCTTCGTGTTCCTCTGCATCGTCGGCTTCAGCCTGAACGCCGGCAATCCGCTGTTCTGGAGCATCAACGCCTCGCTGCTGACCGGCGCGGCCGGCGCCGCCGCGATCGCCATGGTCAACACGCTGGCGCAGTTCGGCGGGCTGATCGGCCCGTGGTGCATCGGCCTGATCAAGGACTCGACCGGAAGCTTCTCCTGGGCGCTGGTCGGCATCGCCGGCTTCCTGTTCGTCGCGGCCGCCATCGCCGCCACCATGCGCGTCAAACCGCGCGAGACCGAATTGACGGGCGCGATCCCGTCATCCGTCGCCCACTGACAACTCTGCCAAGGAAGCAACCATGATCATCGACTGTCACGGCCATTACACCACCGAGCCGGCCAAGCTGCAGATCTTCCGCGACAAGCAGCTCGCCGGCCTCGCCGACAGATCGCGCCGGCCGCTCACCACCAATCTCGGCATCACCGACGACGAGATCCGCACGAGCGTCGAGGGCGCGCAGCTCCGCCTGCAGAAAGAGCGTGGCACCGACGTCACCATCTTCTCGCCGCGCGCCGCCGGCATGGCGCACCATGTCGGCAAGGAGGCGACCAGCCGTGAATGGACCACAATCTGCAACGACCTCGTGCACCGGGTCTGCACGCTATTTCCGCAGAACTTCGTACCCGTGTGCCAGCTGCCGCAGAGCCCGGGCGTCAAGCCCGCCAACTGCATCGAGGAGCTCGAGCGCTGCGTGACGCAGCTCGGCTTCGTCGGCTGCAACCTCAATCCCGATCCCGCCGGCGGCTATTGGTGCGACCCGCCGCTGACCGACGAATGGTGGTATCCGCTCTATGAGAAGATGGTCGAGCTCGACGTGCCGGCGATGGTCCATGTCTCTTCGTCCTGCAATCCCTGCTTCCACGGCACCGGCGCGCATTACCTCAACGGCGACACCACCGCCTTCATGCAGTTCCTGACCTCGGATCTGTTCAAGCGCTTCCCGACCCTGCGGTTCATCATCCCGCATGGCGGCGGCGCGGTGCCCTATCACTGGGGCCGCTACCGGGGCCTCGCACAGGACATGAAGCTGCCGCCGCTGTCGGAGCATCTGTTGAAGAACGTGTTCTTCGACACCTGCGTCTATCATCTCCCCGGCATCGAGCTGTTGACCAGGGTGATCCCGGTCGAGAACATCCTGTTTGCGTCGGAGATGGTCGGCGCGGTCCGCGGCATCGATCCTGAAACGGGTCATCACTTCGACGACACCCGCCGCTATATCGATGCGCTGCCCCTGAGCGCGGAAGACAAGGCCAAGATCTTCGAAGGCAATGCCCGCCGCGTCTATCCCCGCCTCAACGCCCATCTCGACCGCCGCGCGCATTGAACGACCGCGCCGACAACACCCCGGAGAACACCGATGGCCATAGGATTTGCAATTCACAAGGCGAAGCGGAAAGTCTCGCCCGACCTCGTCGCGCGCTACCGCACGCTGCCGGTCGCCAATATCAGCGATGTGATGTCGCGGATGGCGGGCACCAACCGGCTGCGGCCGATGCATGCGGGCGGCTGGCTCGGCGGCCCGGCGCTGACCGTGAAGACCCGGCCCGGCGACAATCTGATGGTGCACAAGGCGATCGACCTGGCCCAGCCGGGCGACGTCATCGTGGTCGACGCCGGCGGCGTCCTGGTCAACGCCATCATCGGCGAGATCATGTCGACGCTCGCCGAGAAGAAGGGCGTCGCGGGCTTCGTGATCGACGGCTCGATCCGCGATGCCGGCGCGATCCGCGCCGGATTGTTCCCGGTGTTCGCCGCCGGCGTCGCCCATCGCGGCCCCTACAAGGACGGCCCGGGCGAGATCAATTGCGCCATCTCGGTCGACGGCATGATCGTCGAGCCCGGCGATCTCGTCGTGGCCGACGATGACGGCGTGCTCTGCGTGCCGCATGACGACGCGGAAGCCGTCTGCAAGCTGACCGAGGCCAAGAAGGCGAGCGAAGAAAAGGCCATCCAGCAGATCCTCGCCGGCACCAGCGACCGCCGCTGGGTTGACGAGGCCCTGCACCGCCTCGGCTGCGAGTTCAAGGACTAGCTAGAACAAGATGACTTTGCTCCGAAGCGAGCAACGGATCCCGCTTCACCTCGCCCCGCGTGCGGGGAGAGGTCGGAACGCATCGTTGGATGCGTTCCGGGTGAGGGGGAGTCTCCGCAAACACAGCTATCGCCGAATACGCGGAGACTGAACCTCCTCCGAATGAGTGGACACCTGTAGTAGGCTCATTGAGCGCGGAGGTGTCGAATGGAACGTCAACGTCGGTCGTTTACCGAGGAGTACAAGCGGCAAGCCGTTGAGCTGGTGGTGTCGAGCGGCCGCTCGATTACGTCGGTTGGCAAGGAACTTGGTCTGCGAGACTCGGTGCTGCGGCGCTGGGT